>JARROY010000006.1:0-19563 GCA_037383445.1 Anaerolineales bacterium
TGCAAATATTCCAGACTGGCGCCAAATTCATTCCCGATTTGGGTATTGATTGCTTTTTCCAATTTTTCGCTAATTAACATAGGTTTCTCCTTTTTTATGTGCATCTTCTTAATTGACGTGATTGGACCACTTCGCCTTACATGTTCTAACAGTTCTCTTACACAGGTCTAATACTCCATTTAAAAATGATTCATAAAGTCGTTTAACTTTATTAAGAAAGCAACTTTTTCACTTGATTTCCGACAGTAGTCTTTTTATATATGAAACCCCAAATCACTCTATGCAGGTTTTCGGCTTATCCACATACCTCGACCAAAATCCCTATCGATTTACGATAATCCCTTTGCCTTCAACGACCTTTCCTACCTGCCAAACGGGCAAATCGATTTGAGCTGCTTTCTCCAGAAAACCGCGCAGCCGATCCTCTGCCACACTCAACAAAAGTCCACCGCTGGTCTGCGGATCAAACAGTAACAGCTGGGACCATTCTTCCCATTGACCGGTAAAGCGCACCTGGTCGTGGAAATACATCCGGTTATCCGTAGCACCGCCAGGAAATGTAAATTCCCGTGCATATTTCTCTGCCCCAGAAACAAACGGGATCTTCCGATATTCGAACACAAACCTAGCCTGGGACGCGGCAGCCATCTCTGCCGCATGGCCTAACAGGCTGAATCCGGTGATATCAGTACCGCTGCGCACACCAAATTCAACAGCCAATTCGGCTGCCTTGTCGTTCAGCCGTTTCATCCAGTTCACGACTTCTTCCACATCTTCTTTAGCGGCTTTCTGCTGTTTTAAGGCTGTGGTGGTCACGCCAAACCCCAACGGCTTGGTGAGCACCAGCACATCACCCGGACTTGCTCCTCCTTTGGTGATCATTTGGTCGGGATGTACAAAACCCAACACAATCAGGCCGTATTTGGGTTCTTCATCCTGCACGGTATGCCCACCGGCTAAAGGAATCCCTGCCTGCTTTGCCACATCCGCACCACCCCGCATGATCTCTGCCCCCACCTGTGAGATCAATTGAGGAGGCAAACCGACAACATTCAAGGCAAGGAAAGGTTTACCTCCCATGGCATAGATATCCGATAGGCTGTTGGCGGCAGCTATGGCACCATAATCATAGGGATCATCCACCACAGGGGTGAAGAAATCTGTCGAAACGACTAGGGCACGCTCAGCATCAATCCGCCACACAGCAGCGTCATCAGGGGAATCCAACCCAACCAGTAAGTCTGGGAATGTCTCATCTTGAAAAACTTGTTTAATTGGCCACAGTACCTGCGCCAGCGCTTCAGCGCTCATTTTAGAGGCTCAACCTGCACAGCGGGCATAACTTGTCAGGCGGATTTGTTTTCCAGAGGGGGTATCTGCTGGTTTTGTGCTCATCACTAAATCTCCACAATGGATAAAAAACTGCGGGCAGAGTCTGCCCGCAGTTGGTCTTAAATTCTCAGCAGCAAACTGCTGGATTTTACCATATTCGATCGTCCTATGTTATGGCGTTGCAGGAGAGATCGGCTGCTCAAATTCCGGCAGCGGCAGCAGGAAGGGATTATTACCTGGTAGCAGCATAACACTGATATTCGGAGCAATTTTTTCAATGTACTGCAGTTGAATCACATCCGGATTGGCAGCTATAGCTTGCCCTAGCAGTTCTAACGCCTTGGCTTCTGCTTCAGCCTGGATCTTGCGCGCCTCTGCCTCGGCTTGTGCCTGAATTATCAGTGACTTTGCCTGTCCTTCCGCTCGGATCACTTCGGAATCAGCCAGACCCTGCGCCTGCTGGCGGGCCTGCTCGGCTTCCTGCCGGCGCTGGTCCACCACAAAGGCGGCCTGCTGGGCTAACTGCTCAGCGATCTGCTTCTGCTCCACCGATGCGGCATATTCATCCGAGAAGGCGATATTGCGCAGCACAAAATCCACCAGCACAAAACCTTCCGCCTCAAGGCGTTCGAACATATCCGAGTACATCACGTCAGACAATTCCTGGCGTTTGCTGCTGTAGACTTCCTCAATCCCGTAGGCGGAGACCGCATCGCGGATCACACCTCTTGACAGCGTCCTGATAAATTCGTCAGTGTAAGTATTCTGCCAGTCGATATGGACAGTCACAACCTTATCTGGGTCAATAAAGAAGATCACCGAGGCATCTACCCTTACCAGCTGGCAGTCAGAGGTACGTGCCTCAACCGAGTCGTCCCCAAGCCGGTCACCTTCTTCATGAGCAATCGACATGGTGTAAGTCTGGCGCGAGATCGGGTAAGTAACCACCCTTTCTACAAACGGGATGATCCAATTTAAACCTGGTTGAAGGGCTGTTTCGCGCACACCACCCTGACCGACGGTAATCACAACACCACGTTCTGTGGGTTCAATAAAGACCAGGCCGGCAGACAGCACATTCATTACTACCGCCAATAGTAGGACAATCCCAACAATTGGGACTATCCCTTTGGTATTTCTGTCCCTCGTTGCTCGCACAACGACAAACACAATCACACCGAAGAGCGCTACCCACGAAAACGCGGCTAGACTCTTCACAACGGTGATCAGATTCATATTCTTCCTCCATTCTAAGGGTAATGGATACAGAATTCTTTTCTATTATATCCGCAGATTGTTAATCAAAGATAAGATTGAATTGATAAGATCCCCATACTAACTATGTCAATACGAAGTCTGTGTTGCCCGGGAAGCGCCAATTCGCCTATTGTCCTGCACCTGGAACCATGTTAACATCCAGATATGAAACCCGGTACAGCAACCGTACTCCAAATCCAGCAAAATATCCATGGCGTCCGGCAGGCGGTTATTAACTGGCCTGCCGGGAAAACACCTCTGCCGGGTCAATATCTGCAAGCCTTCAAATTAGCTGAGCCGGAAAGCCCAACTGCGGTGAGCCTCTTCCCGGGGGGACTGCCAGAACCGGGCCATCCCCCAACCAGGTGGACGACTGCCTGCGCTGTGCCCGCCAGCTGGAACCCGTCAGATCGGCTGCTGCTGCGCGGACCTTTGGGCAATGGTTTCAACATCCCAGAAGGCTCAATCCGGGTGGCTTTGGCCGCCTTCGGCGATTTTACTGAGTATCTACTGCCGATTGCAGGGAAAGTATTAGCCGCCGGGGGTGAAGTAGCTCTATTTACAGACGGTTGGTTTCCACACCTTCCGGCCAGCATTGAGGTCAATCCGATCAATGGATTGGAAGACGGCATCCGTTGGGCAGATTACTTGGCAAGCTGCACTACCCTGCAAAGGGTACCCGAAACACGCTCAATCTTGCGCAAAATGGGAGCCGCCCCAAACAGCGAAGTGCTGGTCCTCAGTCCGATGCCTTGCGGAGCCCTGGCCGAGTGCGGCGTTTGTGCGATCAAGTCCGGAGATGGGAAACTCCGGTGGCTCTGTGAGGACGGGCCGGTTATCCCCTGGCGGGATTTTTAATGAGGAGTGGCAGTTCCATAAATCAAAAATGAGGTGCTGGTGAGCACCTCATATAAAGTCTTGTAATGATTGGGTTGTAATCTAATCAGGCAGCTTTTTCAGCAACTTCTTCCCCATAATGTAATAAAGCACTGACCATCTCCGGACTGCGGCCCTCAGCATACACGCGCAATACCGGCTCAGTACCCGAGGGGCGGATCAGCAGCCAAGAATCATCCTTAAGGATATATTTGCAGCCATCCGTGGTGGAAACTTCGGTCACCGCTTCTCCCCCAATACTGGATGGCGCATCATCGGCCAATTTTTTCGTCATCTTAGATTTTTCCACCGGCTTACGCAGGCGGAGATCAGTGCGGTCATAGTAAGCCGGACCGACTTCCTTAATCAGGTCGTTTACCAATTCGAAAAGCGATCCTCCTGAAGTGGAGACAATTTCCAGCAGCAGCAGCGCCATCAGAACACCGTCCCCTTCAGGAATATGTCCCTTGAAAGAGATCCCGCCTGATTCCTCACCGCCCAGTAGGATATCCTCGCTTAACATCAAATCAGCGATATGGTTGAATCCGACCGGTGTTTCGTATACCTTGGTTCCGCTTTTCGCTGCCAGACGATCGATCATCCTGGTGGTCGAAACCGTGCGCACAACAGCCCCGCTCATACCCCGCTTATCTACAAGATGCTTGAGGGAAAGAGCCATAATCTTATGAGGATCGACAAAATTCCCACGCTCATCCATTGCACCAATCCGGTCTGCATCTCCATCGGTAGCCAAGCCCAAAACCCCATGTCCTTGGCTGATGGCGCCTGCCAGAGGGCTGAGATGCTTTGCAATCGGTTCAGGGTGGACACCACCGAATCCCGGATTCATCTCGCCTCGGATTTCATACACCTCACAACCAGTCCCCTGCAAGATGCCTTTTATCGCACCACGGCCCGACCCGTACATCGAATCAACCACCACTCGCAACGGGTTTTCAGCGATGGCATTAAAATCGATTAAAGTACGCAGGTGGTCATAATACATCGGAATGGGGTTAAAGCGTTCAATCAGTCCCATCTGGCGCGCCAAGTCGTAATCCATCTGGTTTGGACCGCGCCCGCGCACCTCGTTATCGTTCAGATACACCTCTACCCGGCGGCACTGCTCGCTGGGTGCCGACCCACCATAGGAGGCTTTCATTTTTACGCCGTTATAGCGCGGCGCATTATGTGAGGCTGTGATCATCACGCCAGCCACCGCATTCAGTTTTGGAATGGCAAACGAAATTGCCGGGGTTGGGCAATCGGACTGGGAAAGATAAACAAAAAAACCATTCGCCGCCAATACCCGGGCCACATCAATCGCATATCGATCTGAAAGAAAACGCGTATCATACCCTATCACTACCGGCAGTTGATTCTTCCCATTGGGCTCTAGCGAACCGGTATTACGGAACTCCGATAACAACGTATCTGCAATCGCCTGGGCCACAAGGCGGAGATTGTAAAAGGTAAACGTGTCTGAAATTACAGCGCGCCAACCATCGGTACCAAAATGAATCGGCATGTATTGCTCCTCATTGCCTTTAAGATGGGGAAATTTTAACATAGATTTGCAGACTTTCTCAACCTGACTCCAAACAGGTCAAAATTTCTTTTCCATGCTAAAATCGATTTATGGCAATCAGTTTGGAAGAAAAGGTCAACTTTCTCAAAAGCCGGGCAATGTTCCGTGGGCTGGATGGAGAAGAAATTGCGGAGATCGCCAGCCTGATGGATGAATTCCACCAGGAAGGCGATAGACTCGTGTATGCGGAGGGGGATAAAGGGTCAGTGTTTTACATCATCTACCATGGAAGTGTGCGGGTTTGGCGCCAGGAAGGCGAGCAGGAAAGAGAAATCATGATCCTCGAAAGTGGGGATAAATTTGGCGAGGGGGCATTAATCGATAACACCACTCGTTCTGTAACAGTCAATACGCTGGAAGATACCGATTTTTTGGTCATGCATAAGGAAAACTTCGAGTGGATGATCGACCAGTACCCGGAAATTGAGCAGCACTTGATCGATCTGCTGGAAACTCGCGAGCAAATCCGGGATATGTATTTTCCCTGGATGCATTCCGGAGAGGTGATTTACATCTTCACGAGGCGGCACCCTGCTGTGTTGTGGATTAATCTGCTCAAGCCCTTCGCGGTACTTCTGGTTTCTGGTATCTTGTTTTACATATCCACCCTTACCAGGCTGAATACCCTGCCAACCATCCTGGGATTTACTTTGCTGATCTTTTTTGTGATTTGGACGGTCTGGCAAATTCTTGACTGGCGGAACGATTACTTCATACTGACCAATCAGCGTGTGGTGTGGATTGAACAGGTGATTTTCCAGGCGGCGGCCAGGCAGGAGGCACCCTTGTCTGCGGTGCAGTCTGTTGATGTGCAAACCAGCCAAATGGGGCGCCTCTTGGGTTATGGAAATGTTTTGGTACGCACCTTTACTGGCACCGGCAGTCTCAAATTGACCAACGTCGATGATCCTAAGAAAATGAAAAGTATGATTGAGGAATTATTAATGCGGGTACGTAAAAAAACAGAGGTTGTTGCCAAGAAACAACTGCGCCAATCCATCCGCCAAAGCCTGGGAATCGAGGCACAGTCAGTAGAAGATACTGTTTTTTACGTAGAAAAACCCGTTCCAGAAACCAGCAAGCTCGCCCTTCTGCGCACCCGAGAGGTTTCGGCAGATGGCAGAACGATTACCTACCACCGCCATTGGTGGGTATTGCTGACAAAAACCTGGGTGCCTCTCATTTGTTTGGTTGGCATGTTTGCAGGATTGGTCTATGCCTGGATCCATGACTACGTCATCTTCACCTTTACCATCCCAACGCTTTCATTTTATGTGTTTTGGTTCATCGGCTTTTTTATCTTCCTCGGGATGATTGCCTACAACTATGTAGACTGGAAAAATGATATCTACAAGATCAATGACGATGATATGATCATCGACAGCGAAAAACGTCCTTTCGGGGAAGAGATCAGCCGCAGTGCACCCATTAAAAACATCATCAGCCTGACCCATGAAAGGCATGGTATCCTTCGGTTGCTGCTCAATTTTGGCAACGTGCAGGTGGTGGTGGCCGACGCAACTTTGCCATTTTATGATGTCCATAACCCAGCTCAGGTACAGCAAGATATTTATTACCGCCAAGAGCAGATCAAGCTGCAGAGCGAAGCTGATGATTATGAAGCAGATCGAGAGCACATCTCGAAATGGCTGCGTGCCTATCACGATGTTTTAGAAGAGGAAGCTTCCCAAAAAAGACGATACATGGCAGATGACTTGGACGATGAAGACTATTAACCGAGTTATTTCCCCCTCTTTCCCCGGCAGACAAAAGTAAAAATTTCACCTATCAGAGCATCTTAATCATCGGAAGCTGCCCTAAAATGAGTGCATCCATCCCTGTAATGGAAGCAGGGAACAGATTAATTTTGCTTCCTGAGTTTATTTTAGGATAAAATAACCCTATGGCTGTATTAGAGATAACAAAAGTACCCGATAAAGTATTAAAAACCAAGGCCAAGCCTGTCAGCGATTTTGGCCCTGAACTGCAGCAGTTGATCGACGACATGGTAGAGACCATGCGAGAGGCTCCCGGAGTTGGATTAGCCGGACCACAGGTCAATCAACTGATGCGGGTCATCGTCGTCGAATTCGGTGATGAAGAAGATGAAGAAGCTCCGCTTCAGCTTTACACGCTCGTCAATCCAGAGATCAGCAAAATGTCTAAAGAAACCGTTATGGGGACCGAAGGCTGCCTGTCCATCCCTGAGTTGGTGGGAGATGTCGAACGTGCTGAAGCAATTACCGTGAAAGCCCAAACCCGCCAAGGTCAGGTGACCAAGATCAAAGCCTCCGGCTGGCTGGCACGTATCTTCCAACATGAAATCGACCATCTCAACGGGGTTCTATTTACCGATCGAGCCGAAGCGGTTTACCGATTGGAAGACATCCTCGCAGCTCAGGAAGCTGAAGGGGCTGAGGGAGAGCTACTGCCGATAGATCCTTCCGATTATCCCCCGCTCGGCTGAAGCAACCCGATGCAGCTTACTCGCCTTTCTCTGACGAATTTCCGAAATATTGCCCGCATGGATATCTCCGTGCCGGATGGCACAGTATTAATCTTGGGGAAAAATGCCCAGGGAAAAACAAGTATTCTGGAAGCAATCTATTTCCTTGCCACGCTTTCCACTTTCCACGCCAGCAGCGATAAACAGCTGATTAACCTGATTGCGGCCAAGGATAAACTTTCCGTGGCCAGGATTGTCGGGGACTTTAAAAAACACGGTCATTCTCACCGGATTGAAGTCCGGATCATTCAAGAACGCACCCGCAATGGCAGTTCCCGCACCCGCAAAGAGATCCTTTTTGATGGTGTCAAAAAACGCGGTAGAGAAGTGATTGGGCAGTTCAACGCGGTGCTATTCCTACCTCAGATGATGCAGGTCATCGAGGGATCGCCAGAGGAACGCCGCCGCTACCTCGATCTGGCGATCAGCCAGGTTGTCCCGCATATGGCCACCTCACTAAGCGAATACAGCAAGGTAGTTGGTCAGCGCAACGCTTTACTGAAACAATTGGATGAACAAGGTGGAGACCCTGATCAGTTGACTTTTTGGGATGAGCGCTTAGCAAAACGCGGAGCGCAGATCATCTATGAACGAATTCAAGCCCTGCACGAACTCGACCTGATCGCCGGGAGAATCCACCACGAGATCACCGGCGGCAGCGAGGTGCTGCGCTTGGACTACCAACCCGCTTACGATCCACTCCCGGCCCCAGACCACCAACCCGCACTGATCTATACCCCACCCGACCGGACCCATCTCAGCGTTGAGAAGATTGAAGCTGGGTTCCTGGCCGCGGTTAAGACGCTTCGACGCAGTGAGATCGCCCGCGGGGTGACGACTATCGGTCCCCACCGCGACGAGATGCGCTTTTTGAGCAACGGCATCGATCTGGGCACGTATGGCTCACGCGGACAAGTCCGAACCGCTCTGATGACCATGAAGCTCTCAGAAATGGAGTGGATGAAGCAGAAAACAGGTCACTGGCCGGTTTTACTTCTGGATGAAATCCTCGCCGAACTGGATGAAGACCGCCGCGCTGATTTGCTTTCCAGGGTGTCCCAGAGCAAGCAATCCCTGCTCACCACCACCGATATCCAGCTCTTTGATCCGATGATGATTACAGACTGGAAGCGCTGGAGGATCGAAAACGGCACCCTGATGGTAGATTCCAAAGAGACAACATAACCGCTGTCAAAACCAAATATTGTCCACCCTTCCATTCGAATCATAGATCAAGAAAATGAAAATTAGATTTCGTACTTCCAGAATTTTACAACTGCTAGGCATCGCCACTTTAATTTGGTTGGTTATTTTGGGTACCCAGATTATCCAATATTCAACCCAAAGCAGCAACAGAACAGCTGATGCGGCGGTCGTGTTAGGCGCGGCTGTCTTCCGAGAACGCCCTTCACCGGTGTTCCGGGAAAGAATCAACCACGCCATCAGGTTATATCAAGAAGGGCAGGTGAAGGCAATTATCTTTACAGGGGGAGTGGGAACGAATGATCAAATCAGTGAAGGTGAGGCCGGTCGCCAGTATGCCCTGTCTGCCGGCATTCCTGCCGGGGCAATCTTATTTGAATCGACATCCTTGAATACATTTCAAAACCTTGAAAATGCTCAGCAAATTATCACAGATCAAGGCTTTGGGCAGGTATTAATTGTCAGCGATCCATACCATATGCGCCGCGCGATGGCCTATGCTGAGGAAATTGGAATCAACGCCGAACCTTCTCCCACCACTACCAGCCGGTATCAAAGTTTCTGGTCGAGAATGCGCTTTTTAGTGCGGGAGATTTACTTCTTAGCCCACTACCAGATCCTCCCGGGATTGATGTAAAGAATATCCCTCTGATTAAACAGGTAGGGGTGGACGGCCATCCACCCCTACTATTTTATTTTAGAAAGAAGCCCACATTCGTATATAGAAAACTACATCCACAGAATCATTAACCCATCACTTTACGGGATCTTCAGCACTTGGCCTGGATAAATCTGATAAGGATAAGTGATGTGATTGTACGCCGCCAGCACCTGCCAATTGACCCCAAACTGTTGGGCAAGCGCATAAAGGTATTCCCCCTGCCGGACAATGTGAGTCTCTCCGCTGTGGGTAGAGCCAGGGGTTTGTTCTTCTTCCACTACAGGAGGCGGGGGCGGACCGGCATCTGTACCCGGCATCACCAGCACCTGGCCTGGATAAAGCACATATGGCGGCTGTAAGTTGTTGGTTTGAGCAATGGCCGTCCAGCTGAGTTCCAGCTTACGGGCGATCTGCATCAGGTGCTCACCAGCCTGGACGGTATAAGTCGCCGAAACGGTGTTACCAACATTTACATCATCATCCTCACCTTTCGGTGGATTAGTAGGTTCCGGAGTGGATTCAGATGGAGAAGGTCCTGTTCCACCACCCGGCAGGTTCAACTGCTGCCCAGGATAAAGGATATACGGCCAGGAGAGATCATTTAATGCCGCAATTGCGGTCCAGTCTAATCCTAATTCACGCGCAATTTTCATCAAATGATCACCGGCTTGCACGATATATACCGGTGTTTGGGCTGGTTCCGGTGTTTTGGTGGGCTTAGGCGTCTTGGTCGGTGTAGGTGTTGGGGTGGCTGAGGGTTCTTCCGTTGGTTCGGCTGTTGGCTTCGAAGTCGATTCGGGCTCCGCAGTGGGTTCAGGAGTTGGCGAAGCGGGTTCTTCGGCCTGTAAACCGGTCAGCAGTACCTGCCCCGGGAAAATGGTATACGGGTAAGTAATATTGTTAAGTGCCGCTAAGTCCTGCCAGCTGATCCCCCATCGTTTGGCTAGCATGGTCAGGTAATCACCGGGTTGGACCACATATGTTTCTTGCCCGGTACTTGAACCGGTGGTGCCCGTCTCAACCTGCTTGGCACCGACTGCGGTCACCGCCATATTGCCCAATACCGACCATGAAGTTTTAAAGATATCGTACGAAAATGCCTGTCGTCCCCCGCTGCCAGCATCCATCAGATATATCCCGGAAAGGTCATACCCATATGCAATCATGGTGTGTTCGTAGGCGGCCACCGTCACTGTCTTGCCATTCTTGGCGGTATATTCGATCGGTGTACCCTGCCAGACCCGCCCAACGACCCATACAATCACCGGACGGCCGTTGGCAATTTCAGTTTTTATCTCGTTGACCGTCATCCCTCGCCGGGCAGTTGCATCCAGACCGTAGTTGCGTAGAAGTTTCGCCACCGGTTTTGCATGAACACCGTAAGGGTTCGGTGGCGTTTGACCCCAGGTTCCGAAGACGCTGCCCACAAAACCCTTTTCGGGATTGTCTGACACCGGAAGATTTTCAAAAAAATCAATTTCAGACACCGAGACCCCCCAATACTGCGCCAAATCCGCCGCAGAACGCGATTCACAGCTGAGAGGGTAGGTCTGTCCATGCCCAACCAAACCTTCAACAAAAAAATAGTTTGGCAGTGCTTCAGGCGCGGCAACCACAGCCCGGTCGGCTGGGGTTAACAGCAGCAGAAATGCGGTTGCAGATACCATCAAGAATTTTCTTAACATTAATATTACTCCTTGGGAACAGATCGCCCTTTGCTGTAAATTGTGGTTATTTGTACCATCATCATTTTAGCCACAGTCAAAATGTGATGCAAGCGGTATAATGCTCCTATTATGGACGGATTCGAGATTCTCCAAGAAGAATTTTTCGCTCTGATCGGGCAGAAATTAGAACCGCACCAGCTCAAGGCTGCCCATCGATACGCCGATCTCCTGTCAGAATGGAACCAGAAGATCAACCTGACCGCGATCAAAACCCCGGAAGAAATTCGGAGAAAACATTTCCTCGATTCCTTCAGCTGTATGTTGGTGACCAAAGGTACTCCAACTCACCAGATGATCGATATCGGTACGGGTGCGGGATTCCCAGGGCTGCCCCTAAAAATCCTGCATCCGGAAATGCATCTCACGCTGGTTGAATCCGTCGCAAAGAAGACCAATTTCCTCTCACTAGTTGTGCAAGAATTAGGCCTAAAGCCGGTTGAGATCATCACCGAACGGGCTGAAATTGTTGGGCAAGACCCGGATCATCGTGAAAGATATGATTGGGCCGTAGCCCGGGCAGTGGCAGGCTTACCCATCTTGGTGGAATACCTGCTTCCATTAGCCAGAGTTGGGGGATTTGTGCTTGCTCAAAAAGGAGATACTGCACTGGAGGAGATCAAAGCTGCCCAGCCAGCGATCGCCGCCCTGGGAGGCAAAGCCCGGGAGCCAATCCCGGTTGCCCTTCCTGGGGTTCCCGAAAAACGTTTTTTGGTGGTGATAGAAAAAACCCACCCAACACCAGCTCAGTACCCTCGCCGGGTAGGAATCCCGAGCAAGCGGCCTCTTAGCTGAAAGACTCAATCCCATTTATCTATCTCGCTAAAAGATTCCCCTAATCTGAGCGAACATCGTCATCTTCCCATCACAGAATGCAGTTATAACCATAAACCTAACAACTTTGTTAGGTTTAATTATCATATTTAATGATAATATATTAACATATTATATAAACATATTACAAAAGGAGATAATCATGAATACCCCTGTTCAAACCCATGATGAGCTTACTAGGGCACTCAGCCGGGATGCCTTTGAGGCGCGCTTAGAAGCTTCGCTACAAAAAGCAGTTCAAACCGGGCAACCGTTAACCCTTGCCATGGTTGATATCGACCAGTTTCTTTTGATCAACGAAACTTACGGAAACCAGATTGGCGACCAGGTCCTGATTCAGATCCGGAAAACCCTGAGCGACGGAACACCTGACTCCACGCTCAACTTCCGCTATGGAGGTGATGAATTCGCTCTCCTTCTGCCAGGGATGACTCGGGAACAAGCACTGCTCACCTTCGAGCAAATCAGGCTCGGTTTGGCCGAAGAGAAAAATTACGGTGGGAAAAATTTCGCCATCTCCATCTCAGCTGGAATTGCCTCCTACCCCATCGACGGCTCTGCCATGGATGAACTTCAGAGAAAGGCTTATCAGGCCTTATACCGCGCAAAAAAAGAAGGACGTGGGCAGATACTTCTGGCCTATGATGAGAAGATGGTACCGAAAACCGTTCACTTCACCGAGACCCAGTTAGAACGGCTGACAGCTTTAGCCAACGACCTTTCTGTTACCGAAGCCCGGCTGATGCGTGAAGCCCTGGATGATCTGATCAACAAATACACCGTCAATAAAATAGAAGCTTGAGTGGAAATCCTTACCATAGATCAACCCTACAGGATGGCAAACAAGTTGTTACCCTGGCATCATCAATAAAAAAACACGCTTCAACACCTAAATATGTAGAAGCGTGTTCTATTCACAGAACAACGCAAATACGCAAAACAACATCCTCAAAAAAGGATGTGCCCTATCCCCAAAACACTCAGCTTACGATGCTTCGGTTTTATTAGGGACGCGTTTTTTATTATAGCGGTAGGTAATCCTTCCGCGGCTAAGATCATAAGGGGACATTTCCATCGCCACCCGGTCTCCCAGCAAAATCCGGATATAGTATCTGCGCATTGTGCCTGAGAGGTACGCCAGCACTTCGTGCCCATTGTCCAGCTGAACCTTGAACTGCGTTCCGGGAAGCGCCTCTATCACTGTTCCCTCTACTTTGATCTTATCTTCTTCTTTCGCCATAAATTCTCCTGATCGGATTAAAAAACTATGTCTTGTTAATATAAAAACTCGGCTTATGCAGACAGCCGAGCTAAAAGCTACCACGGAAGAAATGATTGATTTCGAAACTAGATCCGTTCGATATACATTCCCTTTACTGATAATTTTAGCTTCAACACAACCTGCTCCGCTTAAGTGCCGGCTCAGGTTTCTGCACCATAAAAATTATACCCTTCTGTCTCTACGCTTGTCAAACCACAAATCGACCAATTTAACCGCAAATTGGGCACTTTTTTCAAAAAAACAGTCTTAATGCAACCAAAATCACCGTTTTTACAGCGAATTTACATTTTTTTAGCATTCCGATAGCTTGAGATGGCTAAACTACAAACAACGAACAAATATTTCATTGGAGGTAGCGCTATGTTTAAGAAAATTTCAATCGCGGTATTGATCACCATCCTGGCAGCCCTTTCTGGTGCAACCCTAGTTTCCGCAGAAGGCCAATTAGGCCAAAAACACTCCCCTGATAATCTACCCAACCGCCGCGGCCTGATCGGTCAGGTGGTGCAAATTGGGGCAAGCTCATTCGAAATCGACTCCCCAAACGGGGAAACTCATCAGGTTGAGGTCATTACAGAAACCATCTTCCGCACTCGGCGGGAGGGACAAGAGGGAGAAGTCAATTTTTCAGATCTCGAGACCGGCATGTGGGTCGCTGTGTTTATGCAGAAAATTGATCCGGAAAATTTAAGTGCACGGCTGGTTGTCTTGCTGCCCGATGATTTTGACCCATCCAATTTAAAAATAAAACGCTTGATAGGAAAGGTGGAAAAAATCAATCCGGGGCAGGAAACCTTTGAAATTATCACCAGAATTGGAGACACCATCACCTTCCAAGTTGATGAACGGACTCACTTTGGCGGCGGGATCGACTCATTCGATGATTTGGAGAAAGAAATGGTCGTTGCTGTTGCAGCCGTTCAACAAGAGGACCAAACTCTGCTGGCCAAAATCGTTGCGGCAAAACCAGAGGAGAAACCACGCCTGCAAAAAACTGGGGGCAAAATTTCCCAGCTTGGAGAATCCAGCCTTACCATCTTACTCCGCCAGGGTGAAGAACTTACCTTCCAGGTTGATGGAGAGACACGCTTTGTCAGCCGGCAGGGAAATATCCATGGTTTGGATGATCTAGAAATCGACATGGTCGTGGTGGTGGTGCACCCCGCTGGAAATGACCAGGCACTCGCTGTCCTTGTTGCTGACCAGGCATTGTTGAGATTGAAAAGAACGCGCGGCACCGTTCAGTCTGCCGGCGGCAGCCATCTGACGATCAGTGCAGGGGATGAGAAAATCAACTTCACTGTCGATGAGAACACCCGTTTTCGTGGGCGTGAAATAGAGGACCTCAATGACCTGAAAAACGGGATGAAAGTATTGGTACTGTATCTTGAGAAAGATGAGACTCTGTTGGCAAAGGGAATCCTGGTCTTCCCCTCAAGAGGTGCATCAACCCCCTAGGAAACGATTTGGCCGGATATACGTTAGATTATTACTTAGATGAAAACCAATCAAGACTTAATCAAGTAAACCAAAACGTTAAATCAAAAATGGAAACCAAAGTTTCCATTTTTGATTCATACGTTAATCCCCATTCGGGAACTCAAGCACCACATCTGGATATCCCAACGAACGGAACAAACGCACCAAATAATTTTCAGCATTGACCTGTGCTTGCTGCAATATCCCATCTTCTAGGGCTGCTTCATAAATCGCATCCTCAGCAGTTTGACGGGCCAGGGTTTCCAGGTCGAAATCCCCTTTTGTCAGCAGCCCTGTATCCCGGTCATAAACATAAGATTTCTCATTATCGAGGGTGGCTACAAAGACTTCTGGGGCCGGCAGGGTTACATATAGGGTGCCATTGCGCAGCTTCATGTCCTCTTCATCGAGGTTTTCAAGGTTGATCCCGGCAATTACTGTCCCATGCGCTACAAAAAGGAGCTTATCTCCAAAAAGGAAGCTCAAGTCGCCTGAACCCGTTTCAGCCGTAATGACTTTCTCTAGGGAATAATGGATCGTTTCCAGCCGGGCAAGCGACCTGACATCACGGATAATCGTCACCGGATCGGCAAACACGGTAGGGGTAGAGTTGAAAATCCCGGCAGCCCGGGTATTGAGGACATTTACAGGTTCCACCAATTCTCCGGTAGTGTTCTTAATGATATTGACCACCGATATTGCCGCCCACAGGATGACAACTAAGATGGCTATCAGAATATAAGTATTACGGTTTTTTTCCATAAGGTCATTATACTTTCAATATTTGCTGGTTTATTCAATCTTTATCTGAATCAAATAAAAATAACATCAGAATCACACCTTGTTTCTATGGAATTAAACCCCTTACACTCAATAAGGTTTTCTAATTTCGGTATAATCAAATTGGAACACTTTGTTTAATGTTCCAGTTCAATCAAGTTAAACCGATAAAAGAGGCAACCATGACGGTTGGTGTATTGGTCCTGATTTTGCGAATTCCCGGTTGTGCATCCCTGAAAGAAAAACGCGGCAGGCTCAAACCGCTCATCTCGCGGCTGCAAAAAGAGTTTAAGCTCTCTGCTGCTGAGGTAGATGACCTCGATATTTGGGGGAGGACTGTCATCGCCTGCGCGCTGGTCAGCAATGAAGCCAACCATACCCGCAGCGTTTTACAGAAAGTTGCCAACTGGGTGGATCGAGAGTGGCGGGATATGGAATTGGAAGATGCCCAGATCGAGCTGATCTAAAAATGCTAATGCTATAACACTCCTTATAAACTTCTAAAACAGGCTTCCCTATCTGATTTGTAAGGTCGGTTTAGGTACTTTGGAGATAAAATAAAACCAAGTACTTTTATGATCAATACACGGAAAACCATGAAACTTACAAATATGACCCAACCCACCAAAAAAACTTTTGTGGCATTTATCTGGCTGATGGCAGTCTATGCCTTATTCGCTGTGCTGTCTCCAAATACCATTGTGGCGGAAGCAAAACAACCGGCTAAGGTTTCAATCTGCCACAAAACAAACAGCGCAGCCAACCCATATGTCTTTATTACAGTATCTTTAAAGGGGAAAACCAATGGACATGAGGGGCATTCTGGCGATATTTTTAATGTCTCTTCACCCGATGACTGTCTTAACAACCAGGATCCTCCTGGCTCCTCTGAAACCGAACCAAATAATCCACCCGTGACCCTGGAACCTAGTGGCACCCCGGAGCCCAGCCCAACCCCGGAGCCCAGTCCAACACCTACTCCCCAATATGCCACGACGAATATCATAGATCGACAGTTAGGGCAGTAAGGACTACTTTTGAAAGAAAAAATAGGCAACAAATGTTGCCTATTTTTTCTTTCATACCTGTAATCTCGATTTTATTTTACTTTTACTTTGATCTGCTTGGCTTTGGCTTCTTCAGCCTTAGGCACTCGCAGGTTCAATACGCCATTGATCACTTCGGCTTCAGCACCGGCAGCGTTCAGCATAGCAGGCAAGCGCATAGAGCGTTCGAATTTCCCGCTCGGTCGTTCCTGACGAAGGATTTGTGCATCGTCATCCAGGTAGGGTATAAATTCGCCCTTGATCGAAACAACATCTTCCAAGACCTCGATCTGCAGTTCATCAGCTTTTACACCAGGAACAAGAGCAGTAATCCTGTAATCATCGCCTTCGGCGATCACGTCCACAGGAATCTGGACGTCCGGGCGCTGTGAGTCAGACATCTGATCATAACGGCGAGCCAGTCTTCGACGGGGTGAAATATAGTAAGTAACCATTCAACAACCTCCAATATCCATAATTATTGTTTATATTATCTTGATTTCAAAATACAATATCATCTTACTGGGTGTTCATATGAGGAATATAAATAAGAGATTATCGTTGAATAAACAAAATATAGGCGAAGTGTTAACACCGTTTTCCGTAATCCCAAGAGGATTTCTCAATATAGATTTAGAAGGTTGGATTCCCGATTAATTTTATGGTTTATAATTTTGAGGAATAACATTCTTCCCTCACACAGGTACTACCATGACCAAACACAATTCGTTCATTACAGTCACAATGGGACCAGATCAGCAATCCCCCCCGATGAAATTGTTTGAAAAAGCAATAAATTTCGGATTTTGTAATCCCAGCGAGATTGACTTCACCGAGGATCGCCTTCACTGGGGGTTCTTTTGGGAAGAAGACATTGCCTGAAAAATATCCGCACATGGAGTGAAATTCAGCTTATGGAGAGTCAACCAACTTACGATTACGTCATCATCGGTTCCGGTTTCGGCGGGAGCGTCTCCGCCATGCGTCTGGCCGAAAAAGGCTATTCTGTTCTCGTTCTGGAACGAGGCAAACGATACAATGATCAGGACTTTGCTGAATCAAACTGGGCTTTTTGGAAGTACCTCTACAACCCGGTCCTGCGAAGTTTTGGCATCTTCCAGATGAGTCTATTGAACGGTATGCTGATTCTGCATGGATCTGGGGTTGGTGGCGGCAGCCTTGGCTATTCGAACGTTTTAATGAAACCGGAGGACAAGCTCTTTAACGCTCCCGCCTGGAAAGACCTGGCTGACTGGAAAACCACTCTCGCCCCACACTACGAGACTGCTCAAAATATGCTTGGTGTCACCACCAATCCCATGTTAACGGATATCGATGAGCATCTGCGCCAAATTGCCGTTGAACTGGATGTTGAAGAGACCTTTGCTCCCACCGAGGTCGGTGTACTTTTTGGGGAGACAGGCGAAGAAGGGCAGGAAAAGCCGGACCCCTACTTTGGCGGTCAGGGTCCCAGCCGGATGGCTTGCCAGTACTGCGGTGGTTGTATGGTCGGCTGCCGCTATAACGCTAAAAATACGCTGCCCAAAAATTACCTGTACTTTGCCGAAAAATGGGGGGTAAAGGTGCAGGCAGAGGCGCAGGTCGAGGATATCCAGCCCCTGGAACCACAGCAAGACGATCAGGCGCGCTATGAAATCAGTTATTTTAACCCCACCAAATTACTCACAAAGCCGCGCCGACAGGTACGTGCCAGGAATGTAATCGTAGCTGCCGGGGTATTGGGAACCTTGAAACTGCTCTTCCACTGCCGTGAGGTGACTGGTTCTTTGTCCGAGCTGTCTCCCCGTCTTGGCAATATGGTGCGTACCAACAGCGAGGCACTCACTGGAGCTACTGCCTACCACAATGGCAAGGATTATTCCAACGGGATCGCCATCAGTTCGATCTTCCAAGCCGATGAAGTGACCCGCATCGAACCAGTCCGCTATCCAGCCAAATCCGGTCTGATCCGTTTACTGGCCTGGCCGCTGATCAATTCCGAACAACCCGCCATCAAACGCCTGGGACAGCTTTTCTACCGGATGATTACCCGCCCGCGAGATATCTTTGCATCCCTGGTTAAACCAAGATGGGCTGAACGTACCACCATCCTGCTCATCATGCAGACTGAGGACAACATGGTCAACGTACGCTATGGCCGCAATTCCTGGACTCTGTTCCGCCGCGGATTGGTTTTTGAAAAGGGTGATAAAGAGACCATCCCCACCAAGATCGAAATCGGGCATACCATCACCAAGATGCTGGCCATAATAATGAAAGGTGCACCAGTTGGGTCAATTGCTGAAACCTTGCTGGACATGCCGACTACTGCCCATATCATGGGCGGCTGCCCGATAGGCCGCAGCCCGGAAGAAGGTGTAATTGACCTGGATTTTCAGGTCTTCAACTATCCCGGTCTGTATGTGGTGGATGGGTCGGTGATGCCAGCCAACCCGGGGATCAATCCCAGCCTGACGATTACCGCCCTAGCTGAGTATGCCATGAGCCGGGTGCCGACCAAACCAGGTCACACCACACCGCCGTCCCCCTTGGGTTTGAACTGATGGCTGGTCTAACCCTTGAGGTGATCAAGGCATACTGTCTGGCCAAGCCGGGCAGCAGCGCCGGGTATCCATTCGGTGAAGGCACGTTGGTCTTCAAAGTCCTCGACCGCATGTATGCCCTGTGTTCGGAAGATGAACAACCGCTCCGCATCAATCTCAAATGCGACCCAGATGATGCCCTGGCTCTCAGAGCGCAGTATTCGGCCATTATCCCCGGTTACCATATGAATAAAAAACATTGGAATTCTTTGATCATGGATGGCAGCCTTCAGGACAGCCTGGTCTTTGAACTCATCGACCATTCCTATCAGCTGGTGATTTCCAAAATGAGCCAAGCCAAGCAGCGCAAATTGAAGTCGATTGAAAAGAATAGTTAAGTTGTCATTTGCCGGTTGCGTAGTTGGCTGGTTGGGGAACCAGGCAGTTAGATA
>JARROY010000007.1:0-28813 GCA_037383445.1 Anaerolineales bacterium
GATTTTTTATTTTGACAGATTCCTGGCAGGATACAGTATGGTCTCATTAAATGGGATGAATTGGTAGGCCAAAGCTCGTTTACTTAGGCCTATCTGGTTGAGTACCTTACAGATTTGGTGGCCATTCCCAACCTTAAGATCCATTGCACCACCGCCATAGGATTCTGCGTACTTGATCGGGTTGACCACCATATCAGCGCGCAGAGGGATTCTATCCTCCACTGCGTATGTGATATATCGGGTTATTTTTCCACCCTTGGTAGCCAATATTTTTCCCCGGAATTTTAGAATTTGCTGGTCATTTTCTGTCAGGGTGCAAGTGATCCATTCATCCCCATGATCAAAGACAATCTTTGCTATGAACTTGGGATAAGCAAAGAGATCAAATCCTCCAGCGCAGGCTTGTTCAGTGGTAACGGGAAGCTGCCAAACATACGATGAGATTTCATGGGAGAGCATCATCCTGGCAGCAGTTAGTCCTGGAATTTGCCTCTTTTTGAATGTGACCAAAAATGAAATACTGACTTCATTATATGGCGGTCCATCCGTTTTCCGATATTCGAAGCATGCAAAGGCTACCAGGCCTCGGCCAGGAAAAATTTCAACAGGACGCAAGTCTGAATGTGGGAGGAGATCTTTGATTTTTCTCCTGTCTGCAGAGAATATTGCAGCTAAGGAACCGACATCATAATATCGATAGGGCAGCTTTCTGGTGGTTCCGTTTCGAGAGAATTCCCATTGGACCAGATTATCTAAAAATCCCTGAGTCATGATAACCTCCACTCTTTGCAATAACGACAGCTAAAATGGTTGATGCTTACTCTTAAATGCATTATATATGAAAAAACTTGATTTCCATTTCTGGGTATAATCATTTGGGCTGGTCATTGACCTGGCCGATTAATGATACAACAGCTTTCAATATGTTGGATTTGTTGGAATAGCGTCCAGGGAGAAAGAAGAGGAACGGGATTGATAAAAATCAACTTGCTTTTTTCCAGTTCACCAAAGCAAATTTTGTTACTTTCGGAATTACCTCGACCGGAAAATCAAGTGAATTTTGAGCCTGCTCATTAGAGATTACAAGATAGTTGAGAGGCAGGGAGACTCAGTTTGCAAAACAAGCGACTCTGAATCGTTGTCCTTCATATTCGAGGCCACCAGGGATCCCCACTGGCGACTGACAATCACTTCGCGATTGTTTGGGCGAACTTCGTTCGCCACATCGGTCTCGTTTGCCAGAATCAAAAAAGAGATGCCCGAAGGCATCTTTTTTTGTACCCCCACTGCGACTCGAACGCAGGCCTCTGCCTCCGGAGGGCAGCGCTCTATCCACTGAGCTATGGGGGCGTGTGGCTTTTAATTATACCGTAAATTAATTTTGAAGAAGGGGTTTGGGTGGTTATGCAGCTACTTCGGCACCTTACCCACCGGCGCCATATAAATCGTAAATTCCTCCTCGCCATCCACGCCAAGTACGGCGTCCGCTGCTATCCGATCGAAAGCCCCTACAGCCACGGTCCCGGCGTTGATGGCATCGCAAGCCAGGTAAAGATTTTGGCACAGGTGTCCGGCATCCACCGCAATCAGCTTGGCTGCGGCTGGGCCATAACGCCATTCGGTGCGGTAGGGGATGGCCGTCCAGATGAAGGTGACCGCACTCTGCTCAACGAAGAAAAAATCCTCCCCATCGTGCATTTCAGACTGGCTCAGGCTGGCCCGGCTGGTTTGTGCAGCAATCTCGGGGTCTGTCCGCAACTGCACCAGTTTGTGGTCCAGCGGCAGGTAGCGGTACAACCCTACATCGAGGTCGGTAACATTATGCACGCTGAGGTACGTTTCAAAGGGGTGCCGGTTGCCGCCTGACGGCACTACCCGCATGTAATACGTGATTCCGCCTTCCGTCTCCACCTGGCTGATTCCTTGGGTCGCCCATAATAAAAAACTTAGTTCTTCCAAGTTCAATGGTTCGGAGGAATTATACCGCTGGCTGCGTCGCTGTTGAATCAACCTTTTTAGCGAAACGTTCTCAAGCGCAAAATCATCTGGGGAAACCAGGTCCACCAATCGAGCACCTGGAGGGACTGGTTTTTGTATCTCCGGCCGGGGTTCCCCCATCTGCTGGTCGGTATCAAACTCATCGAATCGAGTCCACCAGTCACACTTAAGCAATTCGCGGTGGCTGTGAATAATCTCTTTCATGTCATCACCCTCCTTGGAAATCTGTTAAACTGCTCGCTTTCTATGGCGTTTTCAATGATACCAGATTTTGGGCGATGTTCAGAAGATTAAGCCCGTCCGATGAATTCTTGTTGTCAGTGGGTCAATCCCTAAGGCATCTAGGACATCATCAGGGCGTCCGGTTGCACTTGGTTCTGCCCGTAAATGCAGCATGAGCTCTTGCTGACCTTTATCGTTTGGCGGTAGCAATTCGATTGCGTAAACCAATTCCCGCAGATCGTACGTTTTTTTCTTGCCTTTACGGATCTTTACCCGAGGCAGACTATCCGCTGAGAGTAGCTCTCGAACATTTTTTTCAAGGTCTGGGTGTGCATCGGTAAGGGTGACCCTGAACTTAGCACTAGTCAGAGAATTTTGCAGCTTTGGTGCTTCTGGTGGAGCTGTTCTGGTTTCCTGCAGCACAATTCCAGGAGGCGAAGATTGGTGAATAGCCTGGGCAACTTGTTCTATCGGCAGGTCTTCTTTCAGCCAAAATTCAGCTACCTCAGCCTCGCTGGTATATCCCAACGGCAGGGCAGAGGCTAAGCTCAGCTTTGGGCGTGGGGTGAATCCTTCGCTGTACACCAGAGGCAGATTCGCGCGCCGCATGGTCCGTTCCAGGGTTGTATGCAGGTCTAGATGACCGGTAAAGCGCATCGCTTCTGTTTTGGAGAATTTAATCTGATAACGCATCATCAGGTTGCTCCCTTTTAGGTAATATCATGCCAGTCGTTTCCATATATTTTTGGTATTTCAATCCAAATCGGATCAGCAGATCCTTTTCTTCGGCGCGCATCATACTATAGGCTAATGGCAGCCAAATTAGCGAGATCAGCACTAAGAATGGAATATTGAGTAAAAATGCGACCGAGAAGAAATACCCATATTCCCAATTTTGCGGGTGTCGAATCTTCTCGTAAATGCCGCCGTACATTTCGGTCTCTTTGTGAGGGGCGTAAGTTTCTTCACCGGCATCTCTCATACCTTTAACTACCATATAAGTGCTCGGAATTGCGATCAGTATAGCAATTGAAACTGAGATTCCATACGGCCACTCAAATTTAGCGGGGAGCGCTAACGGCAGGGGGTAAAAATAGTAAACTATATAGTTTCCCATCACCAATAGAAGAAAGAAGATCGAGATCGCACGCAGCCGCCCACAATAAGCATACGCATCTGGTCCGATCTTCTTTTCTAATGCTGCAGGACTGACGGATCGGTTATATAGGATAACGAATAGGCTCGTGAAAAGGATCATCGATCCAAAATTAATCCAAGCAACCACAGAGTTTTCCATGCATCCCTACTGTATATTACGCTCATTTTGAAATTGATCCATGCGGATATTAAAATCCCTTATTTTTAAACTTCAGTATGTTTCAGGACCTAGGATTAAGCTGGGTGAGATTAATCCTCTACGGTGAGTTGATCAAGGGGAATCAACTCGGCGTTGGCTTTCCTTCTCTGGTTTTTTGGCTTGACCTCTGGGCACATCCAGATTTTCCCGGGATTTTCTCTTCTCAGATCCACGAAGGTCGGTAGAATACCGCAGGCAAAACAGCGCTTACGGCAGTCGATACGGGTCTCGCCGCGTTTGCTCATCAAGTAATCTTCCGTCAGGAATTTACGCCGGACGGTAGAGCTGAGATGCTCCCATGGGAAGGGTTCATCGATCAGGCGCTCGCGGTGGGTGAAGTACGCTGGCTCGAGTCCGGTGAAGGCAAACGCATTCAGCCAGCGGTCGTAATCAAAATGCTCATGCCAGGCATCAAATTTTGCGCCTTGTTTCCAGGCTTGGTAGATCACCTCAGCTGTACGGCGGTCGCCGCGCGAAAGCACGGCCTCGAGCAATCCAGGTCCACGAAGCTCTCTCTTCAGCAGTTCTTGTTTGGCTTTGATTTGCTCCACGGTATCGCATGGAGACCATTGAAAGGGAGTATGCGGTTTGGGCACAAATGTGCTCACCCCGGCGGTAACCTTCGCTTTTCTCCCGATGATCTTTTCGCCCTCACGGAGCACTGCCTTGCACAGCTCAGAAATGGCCAGGACGTCTTCCAAGGTTTCTTCCGGGTGCCCGATCATGAAGTAGAGTTTGATATTCGTCCAGCCGCGGGAGTAGATTTCTCGGGCGGTATCTAACAGCTGTTGTGTGCTGACAGGCTTATTAATGATCTCCCGCATTCTTTCCGTTGCGGCTTCTGGAGCCAGGGTGAAACCGCTGCGCCGGGTTTCCTTGAGGGCATCCATCAAATCCACTGAAAACGATTCAATCCGCAGAGAAGGCAGAGAGATCGATAGGGCGCGCTCCCTAAAGCGGTCGCTGACCGCTGTGACCAGTTCCAACACCTGAGAATAGTCTGAAGAGGATAAGGAAAGCAAACCGACTTCTTCAAACCCGGTTTTATCCATGGCTTCTTGAATGGCGGTCAGAATTTCTTCCACCGGGCGTTCGCGCACAGGGCGGGTGATCATCCCTGCCTGGCAGAAACGGCATCCTCTCGTGCACCCACGCATGATTTCCACCGGGATGCGGTTGTGGACTGTGTCGATATAGGGTACGATGAGATTTGTGGTTGGCTTTGGTAATCTGGCGACAATCCGCTTAACGATTGGCATTGCCGCGTTGGGGTGCAGTTTTTCGATGTGGGAGAAATTTCCAGCCTCATCGTAATGCGCTTCGTACAATTGGGGGACATACACGCCCCAAATTTTAGCCAGCCGTTCTAAGAGAGTTCTCCTGGGCGCACCAGATTTTTTCCATCCCTGGTAGGTTTCGACAATCTCGACAATGACTTCTTCTCCCTCGCCGACCACGATCGCATCAAGAAATGCATGCATCGGTTCGGGATTCATCATGGCATGTCCGCCAGCAATCACTAATGGGTCTTTCTCACTGCGCTCGCTGCTGAACATGGGGATATCACTAAGATTTAGCAAGTTCAGTGTGTTGGTGTAGAGTGTTTCATAAGGAATGGAGATACCGAGGATATCGAAATCCTTAATCGGGTGTTTGGTTTCGAGAGAGTACAGCGGGATACCCTCATCACGCATGATGGTTTCCATATCCGTCCAGGGGACAAAGGTTCTCTCTGCAAGTGCGTCTGCTCGCTGGTTGATGATGTCGTACAAAATCGCTAATCCATAGTTCGACATCCCAAGATCGTAGATGTCGGGGAATGCAAATACCACCTTGGTTTCGATCTGATTCCAATCTTTGACAATCTGGTTCAGTTCGACTCCGGAATAGCGTCCGGGACGCTGCACCCGGGGTAGAAGGATATTGATTTTTTCTTCAATTTGATTGGGAGAATATGCCATTGTGTGCACCTCTGCAAATAGTGTTTGCCGGGTAGGGGAGTTGAACCCCTGGTCTGCTGGTTGAGCAAGTTAGGATTATATCAGAAATATTTGCGAATTTATCCGAAATAAGAAATTTTATTTTTTGGAGATAGGCACATAAGCAAAAAAGTGTGGATTAACCCCACACTTTTTTGCAGGTTTGAATGAGATGGACAGAGATTTTGGGCTAAGAACTGCTGCGTTTGTTGGCCTGAATGGCTTGCATTTCTTGAGCCATTTTTTGAATGAATTGCTTGGAGAGTCCTTCCCTTTTTTTCTTACCATTGCTGCGAGGATTCTTCGATGTTTGGTTCGTCATTTCCAGGGCTCCTTTGTGAATGTAATTAATTTTATGATTAACAGTGGCCCGAATCCCGGACGTTTTTGTAAGCTTTCAATCTTGTAAGGAATTAGTCGGTGGTAAAGTGGAATTTATGACCTAATCTTGATTTGGCCAATTGAGGACAATCTCAGTTCCGTTTCCTGGGTCGCTGTTCACGCTCAACTTAGCGTTAATGATATTGGCACGTTCAAACATCCCAGCCAAACCAAAATGCTGGTTTTGGATGAGTGCGGTTAAGTTTAACGGCATCTTTTCTAAGATACCGACTCCGTCATCGACCACCCGAAGATGGATCGATTGCTCTCTGATCTCTCCTTCAATTTTAATCAAATTTGCTTGTGCATGTTCAATGGCATTTTCGCACGCTTGCTGCATAATCCGGAAGATGTGCAATTCGGTATTGTGGTTTAGGGCAATCGGTTTACCCTGTAATTCTACTGTAACGGTTGGGCATTCATTGCGTTCGTTGAGCATATCGGCCAGATCTTGGAGGGCTGTGATAAGGCCATAAGAGAGCATTTCCGGTCGCAGACCTTGGATTGTTTTCCTCAAAGAATTGATAATATTACGTAAGCTGCCGATCAATTGGGGGTCATTGAATTCACGCTGCAGGACAGCAAGATTGTTCAGGGCATCATCGTGCAGTTCGCGCGCCAAGTTAGCACGTTCAACTTCATTTCGGTTGATATTTGCCTCATACAGCGAGCGAATACGAATAGATTTTTGATGATTGATAATCGCAATCGTGGTTTGCCGGGCAATCGTTTCCAGCGCTTGAACTGTTTGGTCTTCATAATAATCATTCGGATCTCTTCTTCCAAGCAACCAAACTCCGATTAATTCCTGGTCAAATTTGAGTGGTAGAAAGACCCGTACCCACCTTTTTTGAGGTTGAAGGAAGCGGAGATTTAAATGTGGAAGGATGGTTTTATTTAGCTTGATCAGCTGATGAATTTCTTCCGTATCCGGTATCTGGTCTTCTAACAGTCCTCGAATATCTAATACCCGAATCACCTGTCCTGATTGAATCTCGATTAAAGCGGATTGTCTGATTCGCAAGGCAGGTATGATCAAACTGCCCATTAATGAAGAAATGCTTGCTGTATCCTGCGTGTTTTGTAAAATGTCCTTGTACGAATCCAGAACATCCGGGACTGCAACGAGTACATCGAGGATGTATTTTCCAATCATTCGCTGAAATGGATTAAAACCCAATGAAGCGATAAGTCCAATCAAACCCATCAGGCTGAGGATTTCAACTGAATCAATGTCTTTTTGGGTTAGTTCAAGTAAATCTACGATGGATAGACTGATCAGGATGATTAGAACAATGAAAATGTAGGCCGCCAACAAGCGGTTTGCTATGCGGACGTGTCTTTTATCAGAATTATGCCAAAGGGCAAACAGGTATCCTGTAGGGATCAGTGGAATTGCTAAATAGACCGCAAAATTTGCATGCTCATCTAAGGTTAGGTTGAAACTGTTTAATGTGATTATAGTTAAACTGGGAAGAATAGCTATCGCGAATAATTTCGCTATGATATTTAGACGAGGTCGATTTTCTTCTTGTATGATATAGTGAGCGATCAAAAGAATCGTGCTGATGAAGGCTGAAATCTTTATTCCAGTAAAAAATAAAGAAATCTCAGGGATTAGGAAATCCGCTATCATGCCAATTCCACTGAGGAAATATATTACTGGAAAGACAGTCGTATCTATCCAACTTGATGTTGATTTGAACGCGGTGGGAAATCGCCAATGGGTAATGAGTAACATTGCCACAATTATCCACCCCAAAAAGGTGGCTATGTACGGGCTAAACCACAAATGATAATTGACAGGCCCGGCGATTAAAATGATCCAGAAGGCAACGAGAAGTATGCCAATACTTATCAACCGCCTATGATCATGATCTGGTTCCAAACCCAGAAAAAACCCCAGGCTTAAGATAACATCCGCAATTCCTAGTGGCCAAAATGTCAATGTACGGTGATTGACCTCTGCTTCTGTTTGGCCTGTGAATCTCCAATTTACAGAGCTTCGTTCCCCATTCCGCATAATTTCTATATCGATTGTATCTCCAATTTGGGTGTTTCCCCAGAAGGATGCGGTCAGATCTTTTTGAAATTCCTCAAGAGAAAGGTGATTTATTTTCGTGATCTGATCATCTGGTTGAAAGACATTTTCCTGAAGAGGATCGAACACTTGGATGTTGCCGCCCGTGCGTGGGTTGAAATCAAATCCTGAATAGGGCGTGTATGCCAAGAAACCGATTGAATAGATCAGGATGGCAGCAAAAACCGCGCTAAAGGTCAATAAATAAACCAGATTAAACGTGTTTTTTTGAGCAGCCTGCATATTTTACTTTCGTGATTTCGTCTGCACCCTAAGGTGTTTATAATCAAAAAGCTCAACTATACGGTAATTCATCAATGTTTACTGCAATATAACCCAATTGCTGAGCCCGTAGAATTGCTGAGGATCGGCTGTTGACCTCCAATTTCAGATATATATCGGAGAGGTGATTACGAATAGTAGAGGGGCTGACAAATAATTTTTCCGCCAACTCTTTGGTTTTCAAGGCTGGGTCGCTGGCAATCAGGGAGAGGATCTCAGTCTGCCTTGGGGTTAGCGAAGGGATTTCATCAGGAGATTTAAGCACCCGGCTGGCCTCATCTGAGAAATAGATGCTGTCGTTTTCTACAATGTTGATAATGATTTCATCCAGCTTTTCGTAGGATTGGATATCATCCTTCAAGATGTATCCACTAATACCTGCATTTTTCAGCGCTTTGATCAACACTGGCCGGTTGTGCATCGAGATCACCAAAATCTTTATTTCGGGATATTTTTCAAGTATGAGGGGGATGGCATGTAAAATTGGGTATGGTTCAGATGCACCAGGCGAATTACTCACCACAATATCTAAAATCAACAAATCGGTAGGATGGCTATTGAGGAATGGTTCAACCTCCTGGTAATAATTCGCAATCCACACAACATTCAATCTCGGGTTTATTTCTAGTTTAGATTTATATCCGGTTGCGGTCGCGATGTGATCATCTAATACACCAATTTGGATTTTCCAATGCATGATGGTATGCATATCCTTCGTGTGGGGAATTTTATGATAATTTGATGTTTCTATTATACTCATAATTCATCAGAGCATTTATGAGTTTATCTAAATAGTTAACTAGATAAAAAATAGTATTCCCGTCTATTGAATTTGACACTCAACTCATTTAATATTAATACACTACGAAGAACACCGATGCCGAATGTGCGGGGGACCACATTCGGCATGGGGGTTTTAAAGAGGTGGTTGCATCTTGCCACTTGCTTTTCCAAATGAATTTCTCTATAATGAAGTTGCACCTTCTGGCCTGCCCCCCTCAGGTCAGAAGGTGCATCTTTATATTTCTTAGATAATGTTAACTCACAATTTGGAAATTTCTGGTAATATTCATATATACGCAAATACGAATATTATAGGAGTGATTTGGATATGGAAATGATCGTAGATTTTCCGGGAGGAGCCCGGGTAGATGCACATTTTGGGGAATATACTGTAAAAACTGATCAGCCTCCTCAGGGTGGTGGTGAGGGTTCTGCACCAACACCTTTTGCTGTTTTCTTGGCTTCAATTGCAACTTGTGCAGGGATTTATGTGCTGGGTTTTTGCAAACAGCGCGGTCTTTCTCCAGAGGGTGTGAGGATTGTACAGCGATTACATTCGGGTCCTTTCAGCCAGGGATTGGTCGAAAAGATCGAGCTTGAGATCCAGGTGCCGCCGGAGTTCCCAGAAAAGTACCACGAGGCTTTGATCCGGTCTGCAGGAATGTGTTTGGTTAAGCGCCATTTTGAAAATCCCCCAGAATTTGATATTCACACCGAAGTAGTTGTTACCGCTTAGGATGAAAAAATACTGGTAAATCTATACCGGATAAAAAAGAGCCGCGTCGCGGCTCTTTTTTTCGAGCCATACTCTGGGAAACAAACAGATTTCCCCGAGATTTTGATTTGACCTAATGGGATAGGTCGAACTTGTCTACTTAATTTCCCGTCTCCACATCATATCCATTGGCAACCCAATCGGTAAAGCCGCCAGCAACACTTGTCACCATTGGGAAACCGGCATTCAACAGGATATCTCTTCCGGTCGCACTGCGGTTCCCCGAGCGGCAGATGACCACGATATCTTCATCCTGGGGTAGTTCCGATAAACGACTTTCAAGTTCATCGAGAGGAATTAAAGTGGCTCCAGGAACATGACCGTCGACCCACTCTGCTGGAGTGCGCACATCTAAGATCAGGGCGCCTTGATTCCTCATTGCGTAGGCATCCTGTACTGAGATTTCCATGGGCAATGGGGTAGCAGATGCAGGTGCTGTACCATCAGGGTTCGAGAAAAATACCGCTCCAAGAATACCTAATAAAATCACCGCTCCTATACCTAGGAGTAAGTTCCGATTGTTTTTCTTTTGCTGCTTCTTTCTGCTTTTTTGTTTTGCCATATTAAATCCTTTTATTATTCTACAACCAATTGACGTATTTAGGGCATAAAACATTACCAATCGGGTTTGGAAAAATGCTGGAGAGGTGTTAGAAGAAATGATTAAAGAGGCGGCGGTAAAAATTCAGCCCCCACCAAAAAGCGACGGCAGCCATACCATGAGCCAGCACAGCGAACAAAGGAGGAGTCTGGTAGGTATAATATGTCCAGCATAATCTTGTTGTGCCCCATAACTCTAAAAAATAACCCAGCCCAGTTCCAGCAATAAAAGTCAGCACCACCTCTCTCTTGCCGCGCAGATGATAAATCAGTAATCCGACCATGAGCAGAGCCAGAATGGTGAGGGACTTGGTGAGGGTCGGCCATACAAACGCAACCATCAGGATATAAAACAGCGAAAAGATCCCCCAATACATCCAGTGAAATAATCTATCCGAGATTTTCTGGGTACCGAGATGAAGTAATCGAAACAGCCGGTCGATCGAAAGACTAGCAATTGGCCAAGCAGGGATGATCCATAATGGCGGTCTTTCGTTGGTATAGTAGGTCCAAATTTCTGTTTGGGTTCCCCACCCTTCAATCGCCAGACCACCAATGAGCCCAATTGCCAAGATGGGCAGGTCCTTTCTGAGATTGGCATTGGCCATGATCATGATCGACATGAACAAGAAATTACCAATTAACAGCCAATCGATCTGCTTCCAGATGGATACTTGAGGATTGAAGTAGGAAATATACTCTTCAACCAGCGGCCACCAGAGGTACCCGATCAGAAATAATAACAACATAAACCCGCTCAGCATGTAATAGCTGGCACGCGTCCAGCGGAGTGTTTTTAACATTTTTTTAATTTGGGAAGAGTAAGGGGGGCTTTTTGTGGTATCCATTCGATTAGGGCTGGGATGAAGTGTACACTGTATAAAGCCAGTAAAGTGGCATTCCGGAGGAGTCGTATTCTGTCAGCAACTGACCGTTTGGATAATCCTTTCTCACCAGCTCGAGGTTGTCCGTCTCTTCTGGGAGGAAGACAAAGATAACCTTATCCGAGGTAATAGTGGGATTGTCGGCAGACCCCCATGGTTCATTAAAATCCAAGCCTTCAATTTGCGGGGCAAGGAATGCGGTGGAACTGATCGAGTAATACCCCATCCGCCCATCTCCGAAGAAAGCCACCTGCAGCGGGTCTTGCTTTTTAAGGTAATCGGCTAGTCTGGCTGCAACCAGGGTGTTTTGTCCTCCGAGTTGCGAATGGGGGGTATATTTGAAGAAATAAAAATTGAGGTCGGAGATTCCTAAGCCAATCACCAGCAAAATCGATCCAACGTAGAGAAATTTCTTTCTATCCGGCCATACCCGGTTTGTGATTCGGATGCATTCATCCAAACAGAAGCCAATCACCAAGGCACAGGCAGGAATTGCTGCCACATACCGTTGGGCAGAGGAAACGGGTACGCTGAACCCTCCTGCTAGAATAAAAAATCCGATCCAGAGGTAAAGCATTAGAGCGGCCGGCTTGCGCAGCTGGAAGAGGAGTAGAATCAGACCGCATAAAAACAGCACCGCAGACACTGGCCGCAGGATTGGGACATCGGCTGGATACCATACCTGGACAGGCACGCTGATGAATGTCCGGGCACTGCTGTATAGCTGCTTGGCGAGTATCTGCCAACCTGGCTTTCCGACTATGGCTGCCTCCTGCTCCAGCCAGCCATTCAAAAGGCCAACACGGTTGAACGGTGCCAAAAAATTGTAGAACCCGCTGTCTTGCACGTAATACCAAATCAAAGGAAATGCGATGACCAAGAATAACACAAACATGTACAGCAAGCTTAATCGGTTGGCTTTCCAGCTTTTTCGGTCGGTCAACACCATCAGCAGCGCCAAAATCGGTACCAGCACCAAAAGAAAACGGCTGCTGACATAAAAGTACTGTGAAAATCCCAGACCAATGCCTGCCAGCAGGAAAGGCAGCCTGCGCTGGCTGCGCCAACCTTGGACCAACAATCCCAGCACGACCACATACCAGAAAGCGTCCCAGATGTTGTTCAGACCGATGCGGCTGAAGTGATTATGGATGTGAGACCCCGCCAAAAAAAGAGCAGACAGTAACCCCGCCTGTTCGGAGAAAATTCGTTTGCCTACCAGATAAACCGCGGAGACTGTCAGACCCCCGATCAGAGCTGAGGTGAATCGAAGTGCAAAGGTTGTCCTGCCGAGAATCCTGATGGAGATAGATTGGAGGGCGTAATACAATGACGGGAATGAAAACCAGCCCACCCCAAAGAAATTATTGGTTTGCCCATCGATAAACTGGACTGCATTAAGCCCTGCTGAAGCTTCGTCCCCATTCAGTAAGGGCGGGATTTTGCCGGCTGCAATGGCTCGGATGGCAGCGCTGATGATGAACAGCAGAACAGCAGTCACGAGGGTTTTTCTTGATATTCTTGGAACGTCCTCGGCTATTTTCCAACTCCCTAAAAAGGCGAGCAGAATTCCAAATATCCAAATGACGGTCACCAGCCAAAAATCCGGGATTTTAAATACATCTGCTCTCGCAGCCATGGCTGTAATGGCTGTTGCCAGCAGCGACAGGATGATAAATACCAATTGAGTTGAGGTCTGACCGCTAAGTTGAAGCAGCTTAACTTTCCATTGATGGAGCCTCTTTGAGCGAAACTTCCCATACAGGCTGGCTGCACCAGCGGTGAAGATCAACAAGCTGAGGATAATCACCAGGTTGACCAGCCATTTTTGTTCCGGCACTAGTCTTGGGTATATTCTGAGACCGAAAACCGCCCCAATCATGCCCCCCAGCATCGCTGAAGGGGCTGGGTGTTTTTCAAGGAAATGAGGAGCTGTCAACTGCATATTCCGATGGATGTATTTCGTTTAGCGCAGTCCCGTCTCCAGTCGCGAGATCACCATGCGCTGGATTTCACTGGTACCTTCATAGATTTCGGTGATCTTAGCATCCCTGAAGTAACGTTCGAGGGGGAGTTCCTTACTGTACCCCATCCCGCCGTGGATCTGCACCGCCTGATGAGCGACAAACATGGCTGTTTCGGAGGCAAACAATTTCGCCATTGAGGCTTCCAAGGTATACCGTTGGCCGGTGTGTTTGGATTTCGTTTTGGCGAGAGCAGCCCGGTGGATCAGCCCGCGGGCGGCTTCGATGCGGGTTTTCATATCTGCCAGCTTAAAGCTGATTCCCTGAAACTGCCCGATCTTTTTCCCAAACGCTTCACGCTCCTGGACGTAAGCCACACTGGCTTCGTAGGCGGCTTCTGCGATGCCCAAAGCCTGGCTGGCAACTCCTATCCGTCCGGCATCCAGTACGGTCATGGCAATTTTAAAGCCTTCACCTTCTTCTCCCAGCCGGTTTTGGACAGGGATGCGGCAGTTTTCAAATCCGATTTCACTGGTGGCCGACGCGCGGATTCCAAGTTTGGGTTCTTTCTTACCGCGGGAATACCCGGGGGTGTTGGCATCCACTACGAAGGCAGTTACCCCGTGGTGAGATTTATCGGGATCGGTCATCATAAACACCACGATATAATCCGCAACCGGCCCGCTGGTCACCCAGGACTTACGCCCGTTGAGCACATATTCGTCTCCATCGCGGACTGCCCTGCTTCGCATCGTTCCGGCGTCGGAACCAGACATCGGCTCGGTCAGCGAGTACGCGCCAATCTTCTCTCCGGTGGCAATTGGTGTGATGAAGGTTTGTTTTTGTTCCTCGGTTCCAAATTTTAAGAGTCCATGGCAGAACAGCGAATTATTGACTGACATGATCGTCCCATGTGAGGCATCCGCTTTGCAGATTTCTTCCAGGGCGAGTACATAGGCCAATGTATCCATCCCGGCACCACCGTATTCTTCAGGAACTTCGATGCCCATAAAGCCCATTTCGCCCATTTTTCGGATGGTTTCCATAGGGAAATCGCCAGTATGGTCAAACTCTTCAGCGATGGGAGCGATTTCTTTTTGTGCAAAATCGCGGGCTGCCTGCTGGATCATCAAGTGCTCATCTGTAAAATAATCAAAAGCCTTTAAATCAGGGATTGTCATGGATTTTCCTCCAGTTTTTTGACAGAACATCGGGATGATATTTGAACCAGTTTGATGTGTACGATTATAGCATGATGTAATTTGAAACACTCTCTAAATTTTGTTTTCCGGCGACAGATCAGGATCTTATTTCTAGGGGAGAAAACCTTCCACCTCCTCAAAATGAAAAACCTTGCTCTTTATCTGCAAGGTTTTAATTCAATCTCCGAGGAGTGTAGATGGATTACGGAAACTTGGTAAATCGCTCCTTGGCTGCTTCTAAAATTTCCTGATCATCGCTGTAAAGCCAAAGGACTCCCGTTTCATTTTGGTAGAGACAGCTGATCTGTCCAACGTAAGACCAGCAGACCCCATCTTCACCTGGACCATCGACCACGTTGCTGCTGAACCTTGTAGATAAATAAGGAAGTAATGAGGTGTAAAATTGGTTGATATCGGCGGGTGTATCCCAAATCCAGTAAGCCGATAAAAATATCTTATTCGTAGCCGAGTTATGGTAAACCCGGAACTCGTCCGCTCCCCACCCCTCAGCAGCTACCCTTGCTTCCTGAACAGGCCGCCTGGCATCGGTGTAATCATTGTATGCCAGCAGAAGATACGTTCCCCATTCACCCAGTGAATCTCTCTGGATGAACTCCCAGTCATTCCTGAACACCGGGCTTAAGTCTGGATGATTCAGATACAACGGTTGTTCTCTTTGCTGGTATTTCGTTGGGTGCAAAATCTGTTCTGTGGTTTCTGGCAGGACGCCGTAAGCTCTATTGACCGCTTTCCACCCGCCGTTCTCATACAGATAATTGACAAAGGTCAGCCCGTAATCAAACGCAAAGCTGGTGTTCATGGCAAAGTAAGCCGGTTCAGCACCATCCTGGAACAACCTGGCTGGTGGTTGGTAGCTGCTGATTTCTTCGTAGCCCGTTTCAGGCGGGTATTGTTCCAGCCACTGCTGTTCGACCAGGGTCGCTTCCCCTTCAACCAGGGCGCGGATTGCCAGACAGGCTTGGCTGGGTTTGGTGCATGAAGGATACAAGCCAAGGCTATTCAGATCAAAATTTGCGTCCTGCAGAGTATGGGCGTATTCGTGAGCGTAGATATACTGCTCCACTCCTTGGAAATCGTCGCCAACAAGATAGATCTTGTTTAGAGTGGGGTCGTAAAAACCGCCTAAAGCGTCTCCCCGGGAATTCAATAAAGCCAGCTTAAGATCATAATCAGCGTTGATAAATCCCAAAGCCCGAAGGACAATTTCATCTGTATCCAACTGAGTCATAACATCATCATCAATTAATGTGCCTTCCATGATTTGCTGCAGCTTATAATTCGGTAGAATTTCTCGGTCTACCTTGAGCGGTCCAGGAAGGCTGCGAACGGCTCGGACCTGCTCTTCAATGCTTTCCATAGCTGCAACAATCCCTTCATCTAGTGGGAGAGGGGTGGGGGTGATGGTAGCTGGTCCCGCTGTTACCTGGTTTGAACCCTGGGTGCTGGCAGGTGCCTGACCGCTAGATGGAGTCCAAGTAGGTTCGGGGGTTGGCTGAAGTGGTGGTGTACTGGTAATGGTCGGGGTGATGTTATAACCCGGGGTGAGCAGAACCGTGAGGGGGGCGCCTTGGGTCAGAAAATCTGACACAGGGGCGGCTTTGGTCAAGATAGGAGACAGGTAAGGATCGACATACGGTTTGATCTGATCTCGATAGGTGTATCCAGCGTAACCAATCCCGATAACGGCCAATAGCACCACAATATAGGTAATGATTTTGCGCCGCCGCCGCTTCTGATCTGGAGATAGTAATTTTTTAGGTACTTTTTCTTTCTTTTTTCGTTTCTTTTTGCCGCCGTCTTCCTCTACCATATCCCTTAGCCACTCGGGTTGATCGGTTTGGTCTTGTGTCTGGTCGTCGAGTTGAGCCTCTTCATCAAAAAATGCTGCCACTTGTTCTTTTTTGTCTGCATCTTCTGTAAATTGACCGCTACCCCAATCGATTGCAGAGGCATCTTCCTCTTCAACTTCGTCATAATATCCCGTCAGCTCCACCTCGGGCGCTTCTGGTCCAACCGCTTCAGGGGTTGGCTCGCTTTCCCTCTGATCAGATTCAATTGGAGCAGGTGGGAGAATATTGGTCTGGCTTTCCTCCTCCGTTGGCACTAAAGGGCTTTGTTGAACCCAATCGGGTATATCTTCGTCCATGGCATCGGTAATTTGGGGAATCTCGGCGGCATAATCGGAGGGATCAAAAGTGGGTTCTTTCATCCAATCTGGCAGTTCAAATTCATCGTCCACAACAGAGGCGGATGGGGGCGAAGGTTCCGGTTCGAAGGATGGCTGTTCGACCTGGGTCCCGAAATCCTCAAGTTTTTCAAGCTGCGTCTTCGCTTTTTCGTGGTCGGGATCCAGCTTGAGGACTCTCTTGAAAGCTCTGATCTTTTTTCCCTCATCGTCTAGTGCCAAACCAAGTAAATACCACCCCTGAATGAGTTCAGGTTCATTTTTTAAAACATTGGCCAAAAGTGCGGCTGCTTCACTGGTTTTCCCCGCTTTTAATAGTTCAATCGCTTTTACGAGGGATTCTTTGGTGGATTGATCCATAGGTTATAACCTCTTACTGCTTGTATTATAGGTTATTTTTAAAATGAAATACAGTTTCCGTTCATGGCGATTTCATGACATTAAATATAACCACCCTGACATTCCGTCAGGGTGGTTGGAGGGGGAGGAGATTACATGAATTTTTTTCAGTACCTGATTTTATTATACGGATTGAGATTAATGGAAGATGAATCTAAGATGAAGGATACATGAGAACTGCCCGCTGCTTTGGCAATACAGTTCAATGGATGATTACTGGACCTTGCCTCAGCACTACCGGCTCTGTTCCTGTCATGTCTACAACAGTTGACGGTACACCCCCCCGGGTTTCACCGCCGTCTAAAACCAGGTCTACCCGCTGGTTTAGCTGAACGAGCACTTGCTCCGCTGTAGTGGTGTTGGGTTGGCCAGAAAGATTCGCCGAGGTAACGGCTAACGGTCCGGCAGCCTGAAGTAGGGCTAAAGCGAAGGGATGGTCTGGAATTCGAACACCCAAGGTTGGGCGTGGAGACAGGTTGTTGGGCATTTTGGGATGCCGTGGGACTACCAGAGTCAGTGCTCCTGGCCAATGTTTACGGGCCAGTTCAAAGGCAGTCTGGCTGGGGTTTTCGGTAACCTCGGGTAGTTGGTCGATACTGCCAATCAGCACGGCAATGGCACGATCCGGTTCTCGCTCTTTGATGGCAAACAACTGGTCGATTGCTGGTACGGAGAAAGCATTCGTTCCCAACCCATACACGGTATCGGTGGGGAAGACGACTGTCCCATCAATTTTGAGGATTGCTAAAGCGATTTGGATGGCATCGGGGCGTTGTGTTGAAATGACCCGCGTGCGTTTCATTGGTTTTCTATGATCAATAAGCGGTGATGTCCTGCAAGATCCAGTTTTGTGTGAATCACAGCGTTGGGGAAACAGCGGGCGGCTAGAACTTTCGCTTCATTTGCCTGTCCAGCTTCGATTTCCAATAAAGCCAATCCCCCCTTAGCAAGCTTGTCAGCGGTTTGTTCCAGCAGTCTGCCGATGATATTTAGACCATTTTCCCCGCCATCCAACGCTAGTGTGGGTTCTCGCAGATAAACCGGCAGTTGACGCAGCGCAGCGCTAGGGATATAAGGTAAATTGGCGCAGATCAGATCGAAGGGACCGGGAATACCAGACAGCAGGTCGTTTTCAAGCAGCTGAGTCTGGTCACAAACCTGGTGCAAGGCTGCATTCGTCTCCGCTACTGCGATAGCCTCCGGCGAGATATCTGTTGCGGTAATTTTCGCTCCGGGCACATTGGCAGCAATACTGATGGCGATACAGCCGGACCCCGTCCCCACTTCGGCTATCCGGGTGCGCTGGGGATTATTCTGCAGCCAGTTGATGGCAGTCTCTACCAGCAGTTCGGTCTCAGGGCGTGGAATGAGGACATGAGGCGTAACTTTGAAGAGCATCCCGAAAAATTCCCACTCACCGATCACGTATGGCAATGGGACTCCGGCATAGATACGCGCTAAAGCCTCAGCCATTTTTAGGGTTTCTTCTGAACTGAGCTCGTATTCTGGGTGAGCCAGGACCCAGGCGCGGTCTCTTCGGCAGACGAAGGCCAGCATAACCTGCGAATCCAGACCGGGTGAATCTGTCAGACCCGCAATGCGCTGTCGGACATGCGCTAACGCAGAGGAGATGGTTTGGGTTCGGATGGGAGAAAAGTTCTGGTGGTTCAATTTAAGCTAGCTGCCTTTTATCCATCACTGAGTCCCGCCGCGGCCAATTTGTCAGCCTCGTACTGGGTTGCCAATTCATCAAGCAGATCATCCAGATCTCCATCCAGCATACCGCTCAAGTTATGGGAAGTGAACCCGATCCGGTGGTCTGTGATGCGGGATTGCGGATAATTATAGGTGCGGATTTTTTCAGATCGGTCCCCAGAGCCAACCTGCGAGCGGCGCTCTTCAGCAATCTCGTTGTGCTGTTTTTCTTCTTCCATTTCGTAGAGCCGTGCCCGCAAAATGCTCATCGCCCGCATTTTATTCTGCAATTGGGAGCGTTCATCCTGGCAGGAAACGACCATCCCGGTGGGGAGATGGCGAATCCGGACAGCGGTGGCATTTTTCTGCACGTTTTGCCCGCCCGCGCCAGCGGATTTGTAGACTTCGATCTCGATATCTCGATCAGGAATCTCAATTTCCACTTCGTCCACCTCTGCCAAAACCGCTACCGTGGCCGTAGAGGTGTGAATTCGCCCCTGTGACTCTGTGGCCGGGACCCGCTGGACGCGGTGTACACCCGATTCATGTTTCAGGCGCGAGAAAGCACCTTTCCCCTTAATTTCAAAGGTTATTTCTTTAAAACCACCGACGCCAGTCTCGTTCATCGAGAGGATTTCTGTCTTCCAGTTTAACCTTTCTGCATAGCGAGAATACATCCGATACAGGTCGGCAGCAAAAATGCCAGCTTCATCTCCTCCTGCTCCAGCTCGAATTTCGACAATCACATTCTTGCTGTCGCGGGGATCTTTAGGCAGCAGCATAGACTTAATCTTGTCTTCCAAGACCTCTACCTGTGGTTCAAGATCTCCAAGCTCCATTTGGGCTAGTTCGGCGAGTTCTTCATCCTCGCTTTCAACCAAAGTCTGGGCTTCCTCAATTCTGGTCAAGACTTGGCGGTACTGCTGGGCGATTTTTACCAACGGTTCAATCTCCGAACGTTCCATGGCGATCTCGGTGGCGCGCTGGTAATCCTCCCCAACGGTGAGAAGTTCTTCGCTGTCTAACATACTTTACTTATCTCTAACAATAAATTTTTAGGCCAGGATTGATTATACCGCAACTCGGTTTTTCCATTTTTTAGATTCATTGGTACGCTCCATCCAAGGGAGAAAAAATTATGAAATCCGATCTATACTGCTCTTTCTGGCACGGGATCTGCTTCAGGTGTGAATTCCGGCAGCCAAATGAATGCGACGAGAGCGGTGAGGAGAAATACCAGCCCGGTGCTGAAGAATGTTGCCCGAAGCCCGAACCACCCGGCTATTAGTCCGCCAATCAGCGGAGCTACCGATCGCCCGGCGGCATTGATCGAATTATCTAGGCCATACACTGCTCCTTCGTGACCTGAAGCGATGAAATTGGCCAGCAGTGCTGCGATGGACGGGATAATCCCACCCAGGGCGACCCCCGCCAAACCCTGCAGGAGGACCAACTGCCAGGTTGAGGTGACAATGGCTTGGGGAAGGTAAACCAAACCCGAGATCAGGGTGCTGGCAACGAGAACTTTCTGGTGCCCGATCCGATCACCGAGTTTTCCGAGATAAATGGCACTCAGGGTCGCCGCCCCTGCTGAGACTCCAATCATCAGCCCGACAGTGGAGTTTAACTGGGTCTGATTTTGGATCAACTCCCTGGCAAAGAATGCCAAGATGGCGATGACCATCATCCTGCCCATTTGCGTCAGAAAACGGAGCAAAAAGGTAATGCTTACTCCTTTGGTAGCGAAGATGAATTTCCATTCCTTGAGAAAGGGAGTTTTTTCTGACGATTTTGTTGTTTCCGATCGAACAGGTTCCTTGATACCAAAGGTCACAATCAGGCCGGCAAGCAGGAGTAAGGCAGAGGTGACGTAAAACGCATACTTGTAATCGAATGCATCTGCGATTGCCCCACCGATCAGTGGGCCAACTGCAATCCCAACACCCATAGCCATTTGTAAGACCCCCATGGCATATCCGCTGCGTTTGCGGGGAACAATCGAAGCGATAAGTGCATTATTTGCTGCCAGGACACCGGTCGTAAGCCCTTGGATGGTTCTCACCAGCACCAGTTCTTCAGCCGACCGGACAAATGCCATTATCAGCAGCAGGATTGCGCCACCGTAGGAGGCTCTTTCGATCATCATTTTTCGGCCGAACCGGTCGGCTAGATTTCCCCAGATTGGCGAAGCAAGCATCATCGCAAATGCCTGCCCGGAGAAAACCAGACCAGAGAGCAGTTCGATGCTCAATCCGGTTGTTGATCCAAGTTCTTCCACATACAGCGGCAGGAAAGGGAAAATGCTTGAGAAACCCGCCGCACTGGCCAGTTGATTGAATGCCAAGATAAAAAGGGTGCGGTTCCAAATGTTTTGATCGGGCTGGCGGGATTGGTTTTCAGGTTTCACAAGGGTTTATTATATCATTTCTGGCGTTTCTACTCTGGCAGAAACACCGGCATTGTATCAAGATTTAAAGAGACAATCGATAGAGAGAAATCAGAATATTGTATAACAAATTAGATCCAATCAACTCAAGTCTTGTCGTTTTCATTGCCCTCCATTACTGCAAACTTGAACAGCATATGGCAGAAAATATTCTATTTGTCTGTGGGTCACTTAATCAGACCTGCATGATGCATAAAATCTCGCGCTTCCTATCAGACTCTTATCGGTGTTTTTTTACACCCTTCTATGCGGATGGCTTGGTTCGTCGTCTGGCAAAATTAGGATTGCTCAATTCAACAATTTTGGGTGGACAACACCAGCAGGCAACCTGCGATTATCTTCAAGAACAAAAGTTAGCCACGGATTGGCGCGGCGAACACTTTGACTACGGGCTGGTAGTCACCGGCACCGATTTGATTGTGCAGAAAAACATTCGCGATAAGCGGCTGATCTTGGTTCAGGAAGGCATTACCACCCGAGAATCTTTCATCTATTACTTGGTGAAATGGTTGAAACTCCCGCGCTATCTGGCAAACACTTCAGCCACCGGGCTTTCTGATCAATATGATATTTTTTGCGTTGCTTCTCGCGGGTACAGAGACCTGTTTATTAAAAAAGGCGTCAAACCCGAAAAGATTATCGTAACGGGCATCCCAAATTTTGATCATTTCCAGAAGCTTGAAGATCATGAGTTCCCCTATGAGCATTATGTTTTGGCGGCTACCTCTCCTATGAGGGAGAGCTTTTTATTTGATAACCGTAAGGAATTTCTCAAGAAATGCTACCAAATTGCAAATGGACGAAACCTGATCTTCAAACTCCACCCATCAGAAAAAGAGAAACGAGCCCGCCGAGAGATCCAAAAATATTGTCCCGGCTCGATTGTGCTGACTGATGGCAATGTGGATATGATGATCGCCAATGCCGATGTGGTCATCACCCAGGAGTCGAGCTGCTCGTTTACTGCGGTTGCATTAGGAAAAGAACTCCATTCTTATCTGGATGTAGAGAAACTTCGCCGGTTATTACCGCTTCAAAATCGGGGGACTTCTACGAAACGGATTGCCAAAATCTGCCAAAATGTCCTCGACACCCCGCTTTCTGTCCTCAGGCAGGTCAGAGCTGGTTTCCGGGCGCGCCCCAAGTGGGAAAAACTCGATTAAACGATCGGGGAATCTAAGGGGATATACCCAAAGTAATAACGCCCGCCATTTGCTGGAGGGTTAATCCAAACCGACTTGTTTTGTCTTGCTTAGCTTGGGATGTGGCTTTCGAGGTTTGTAACCGCTTGCTTTGTCCAATCCCGGATCAGGTCCCATTTTCTCAGGTCAATGGTAGGAACCAGCCAGGCCAGCCATCTTGGCAGCAGTTCACTGGCTGCCCGGCGGTCAAATTTCCCGGCAAAGAAAGCTTCATCCACTGGATTGATCAGGGCACGCACCTCATCGGCGAAGCTGTGCCGTTTGAGTCGGCTGGTTTCATCATCGCCAACATTGGTGATGTGAACGGTGAATAAGGCAACGGGAATCCGGTTGAGGTCTTCCTGCATGGTTTTTACGAATTCTACAGCCTCTGGCAGCCAGGTTCCATAATTAACAGCACTACCGAGGAAGATCGCCTGATAACCATTTAACGAAGTGATATCTTTAATAGACAGAATGTCCACATCCTTGCCTTCTGATTGCAAGGTGTGTGCAATCGCATCTGCAACCTGCAAAGTTGTGCCAAAGCGAGTTGCATAGGCAATAAGATACTTCACGCCCATGTTAGTTGCCTATAGACACTTAGCTTTTGCTGGATCTTCGATGGCTTCCGCGTCCGCCTCCGCCGAAGAATGTGATAATCCCTAAAATGAAGCCAAAGTTGTACCACCCACCGTTGTTATGCACTTCATACATGCTGACATTGTCATTGAATAGGGAAATGATAAAGGTGAAAAAAGCAATAAAACCGTGCCACAAACCCAGCCAGAACCCGGCAATCTCCCCATCGGGGTTGGGCTGATTTGTAAACACGTTCTCTCCAGCTGCACAACCTGTCAGAGAGACCAGCAGGATCAACAGAAAACAAATTGCCAATATCTTTTTCATCCATCTGCTCCTTGTGAAAAACTTAAGCTCCTCAAAATATCGTATCTATATTATAACGTGAGATGCGGGCTGTCCATCCTGTTTTCTAGGATGATTAGTTCATCAGTGATTGGAGGGTACTGCTTCGTTCTTCAAAGGCAGCATCGGAAACCAAAGGGAGGCATTCTGACACAGTTTTCTCCCGCATAAAGAGTTTTGCTGCAAATGCCATGCAGGTTGCCTCTCCGCAATCTCCACAGTTGGTTTGCGGCAGCAACGTATAAATATCCAAAGGGCGGAGCACCCTGGCAGGTTGAGTAATGGCTTTCAACTGACCTCGATTCTCCCATGTGGCGTTGATCGCATCCACCAGATTGTTGAGCAGGTTTTCACCTTCTTCGTTATCTGTGACCTGGGTGATTGTGACTTTATCCTCCAGCAGGGTGAGGAATCCAGGTTTCCGTCGGAAGGTCAGGCTGGGTTTATCAGGATTATAGGTGACAATCCCAGGCAGGGTGGCAAGATAGGGAATTACCTCGGCGAGGGAGCGAGAAGGGGTGCCGACTACCTGTATTTTGCCTGGTTCAGCCAGACAGGGCAGGGTGCGGCTGAGCTGAATGCTTTCAAGATACATAGATTTCCTCTTAGCTTGTAGAGGATCCATTGAGATGTGCTGCCAGCCAGTTATGCAAATCCTGGGGTTGTTCGAATAATGCATCTGGATTTTGCTGGACCAGCTGAGACCGGTTTGCAGTTGAATCCCATGCCACACTGATTGGACGCAAGCCGGCACTTTTGGCGATTCTGACATCTGAAGGAGCATCTCCAATATAGAGCACATTCTCCGGGGGAACCCCCCAGGATCTTAATACTTTCTGGATGCGGGATTTTTTTGCAGACCCGTCGATCGATCCGGTTTCGATAGAGTCAAAATACCCATTCAGGTTGAAATACTTGAGCGATATCTCCGCAGACTGGCGGCTTTTTCCGGTCACAATTGCCTGCCGGATATGGTGTTCCTTGAGTAGATGCAGGATTTCTTCAATACCGGGGAAAGCTCCGATCTGGTGCTGCCTGTGAATCGATTCATAAAGATCGAGGAAGATAAGCAGGCTGTCTTCCCACTGATGCTGTGGGACGAGCTGCCGGAGAATACCAGGTTCTGAGGGACCAAACATTGAGATGATCTCTTCGTGGGTGTGGTGGTTCCCAGTCAGCTGCAGGACTGTCTGGGCGATAGCCTCCACTGAGACAAACACGGTATCCCCCAGAGTGCCGTCCATGTCGAAGATTGCGCCCTGGATTTCCATTGTTACGAAGATGTCTCTGCTAGACTGGTTTCAGGATCGTTTACACCCCGCAGGAGGATCCAAACGGTCATCAGGGTGAACCCGAAGGACCCAAAGAATCCAGACATCAATGGGCCGAGGAGTGGGTTTGGTTCTCCGGTGGCGAAGAGCAAAACAGCCGATGCCGTCCCATTGAGCACTGCATGGCCAATCACAGCTGGCCAAAGATTTTTTGCTCGTAAGGTGGCCCAACCAAAGAATGTGCCGATGCCAAATGTCACCCAGATGAACAGCAGCACGCCCGCCCATGGGGAGCCAGGGTATTCATATCCATAGTTATATCCCATAGCGATTACGGGGGCGTGCCATACTCCCCAAATGAGACCCATCCAGAGGTAAGTTTTTCGCTCACCAAGAGGCAGCAGTTTGGGTTGCAAATAGGCACGCCAGCCAAACTCTTCCCCAAACACAGGGATCAGGTTAAGGATTGGCGCGAGCAGGATCGCTTGGAATATCTGGATTGTGACCAAGGTTCCTATACTGAAAGGGATCTCTTCGTTTGCTTGACCCGTTTGGGATAGAATTTCTTGGACTGCCTGTAAGCTCGGGTCAAAATGCTGGGGGAATAAGACAAAGTAGACCATGGCGCCGACTGCGATCAGGATCGGCGTGCCAAACCATGCCATGAGCCAATATGGCCAGCTCTTCTTGAATTCAAACCTGAGCCAGGTGTCTTTCCAGCCCTCGCGGGTGATCAAGCGGGTGAGAAGATGAGCAATGGCAGGGGAGAACATGTACGTGGTTGCCATCAGGAGATGCGCTTCGGTGAACCCGATTTCGGGGATCAGTAATGGGCTGTTTTCCAGCCCGCCGCGCAGGTAGATTGCCAGTCCTGTGGTCCAGGCAAGGCCAAAGGCAATAGCAAGATATACGGCAATCCGGGTGCGGTCAATTTTTGGTGTAGTTTCCATAGTGTTTGGTTCCTAAGTTGAGATCATCTCTACCTTCGACCCACGCGGTCCTTTGGTCACTTCCAAACGATTCGGGAAGGCTTCTTTCAATTCCTCAATATGGGTGATGACTAAGATTTTCTCGAAATCAGATTGTACAATGTTAATCGCCTCGACCAGACGCTGGCGGCCGATCTCGTCCTGGCTGCCAAATCCTTCGTCGACAACCAACATCTGCAGGCGGGCTCCGGCACGTTGGGCAAGCACTTCCGAGAGCGCCAGCCGGATGGCAAAGTTGATGCGGAAAGCTTCCCCGCCAGAGTACATTTCATAGTCGCGGGCGCCGCTGCTGTCGCTGATTTGGATTTCCAATGTTTCGCGCAGGTCGTCGCGTTTGCTGTCTTTATATTCCTGCTGGGTGACAAAGTTGATATGCATGCTACCCCCGCTGAGTTTCTCCAGGATTTGGTTGGCTTGGGTTTCAATCTGGGGCAAAGCCTGTTCAATCAGCATAGCCGGAACGCCGTTCTTGCCAAAGGCGCGTTCTAAAACTTTGTATTCGACTACCTTATTTGAAAACTGCTCTCGCTCGGCTTCCAGTTCCTTTTTTCGTATTTTGAGGGTACCCAGGATTTGTAAGTTTTGCTGTGCAGCCCCCAAAGACATCCGGGTTTGATTTTCCTGCTCCTGCAGTTCCAGCATTTTGCGTTCAGCCGTCAGCAAATCGGGGGCTTCACTTTCTGCGGCAGCCAGCTGAGCAGCGGCTTCCTCATGCTCTTGCTCTTGTTTTTCAAGCGTTAAACGGATTTGATCGACCTGCTCACCGATCTCTTTTATTTCACGTTCTAGTGGAGCAAGAGTGGCGCGTGCGTTTTCCAGCAGGCGGTATTCGTTCTCGAATTTTTGCAGATCTTGTTCGGTTTTGCGCGCCGCGTCATGACTGGCAGCGTCATAACCGATTTCTTTTAACTCTTTATCGATCTCGGCCAGTGTAGCGCGGGCATCCAGAGCAAACTGCTCCTGTTTAAGTTGTTGTTCAATCTCTTTGAGTTTTGGCAGGTCTTCTTCCTGCCACTTGGCTTTTTCTGCCAGCACCGCTTGGATTTGGGCTGTGGTTTGGTCGAGCATGCGGGTTGAGTCCCGCAGACGATCTTCGGTCTCCGCATATTCTGCCACCGCTGAGGTCAGTTCCTCGACTTGTTCGGTGACCGCCTTTAATAAAGCCACGTTCGCCCGGTAATGGTCGCCTTTTTGGGTGCCTTCAATATGCAGTTCGTCGATCAAGCGTGCCCTGTCTTCCGGGGTTAAAGGCTGACCGCACAACGGGCAAATCCCGCCATCCACAGATTCGAGCTGTTCGATCCGATTTTTCAAGACGTCCATTTCACCCTTCAGAAGCGGGTTTTCAGCTTTGGCTTTGGCTTGTTCCTGCAAGACCTGCTGGCGTTTCAGGTCAAGTTCATCTCTCTCTTTTATGGCTTTTTGAATCTGAGCGGTTTCAGCCACCAGCCTTTTTAGCGAACCTTCCAGTTCTACGCTTTCTTTCTCTGATTCTTCAATTTCCTCGGATTTCCGCAGCAGGCTGTCTCGTTCGGCTTCCAACCGGGTGCGGGCGGTTTCGATCTCCGTGAGAGGTGCGTGCCGGCGTTTTTCATGTTCATTGAAGCGCTTGGCAGTTTCATCCCATTGGGCAAGCGCAGCCCGGGCTTCCTGCCAGGATTGGTACTGTTGTTCAATTTCATCTGCCCGTTCTACCAGTTCTGCAAAAGCATTTTTCTCCTGCAGGCGTTGGTCTTGCCGGGAAGTCAGTTTTCCCATCTCTAGGCGGGTGCGCTGTGCCTGGTTGGACAGATTTTCTACTATCTGTCGGCGTTCTTTCAGCAGGGCAGTTTTTTGGCGCATTTCTTCCAACAGGCGGGTTTGGGCGGTCAAAGCCGCACTGATCGCCTCCATGTTGGTTTGGACTTCTTCCAGCCGGGTGCGGCGCTGATCTTCCTCGGCTAATTCGTTGTTGATCTCTTGTAAGCGTCCATCCAGTTCAGTAATCTGATTTTCCACCTGTTTACGCTCTTCAAATGCGGCTTTGCGGTACTTTTCCCAGATTTCCAGACCCAAAATACTGCTGAGGATTCTTTTTCGGTCCGCTGGACGCTGTTGGGTAAACTGATCTGCTTTGCCCTGCAGGAAAAATGAGGCGTTGATAAATGTCTCGTAGTCGAGGCGCAAAACCTCGTTGACGCGGGTTTCCGTACCGCGCATGGTGCGCTCTGTCAGCGGTTTCCATTTCTCATCCGCTCCCATGATGTGAAATTCCAATAGGGTTGTCTTGCCTCTGGTTTTTGCTCTGGTAACCCGGTACAGGTTGTTCTCATACTCGAATACGAAGCTGACTTCTGCAGTTTCCGACTGGAGGTTGATCACGGCATCATCCCGCGTCCGGGCTTGACCGAACAACCCCCAGGTGATGGCATCTAGAATAGAAGATTTTCCAGACCCGTTTGAACCCGATATACACGCCAGATTAAAGGCAGTGAAGTCGATTTCTACCGGGTCGCGGTAGGAGAGAAATCCAGAAATAGATAGTTGAATTGGGATCATCTTGGTTTATCCAGGCCTCAATTTATTCGAAGCAGCGTGTCAGAATCCCGAGACTCTGCCCAGGGCAGTATTATATCATCGGCCTGACCAGAATTGTCCGGTAGGAGTCATTCGGAAGCTATTCAATTGGTATTTTGTCGAATCAGGGCACAGGGAGAACTAGTTCTGCTCCACAGCAAGGAGTGACCAGCATCTGATGAACCCCGGGGGCTAGGTATTGACCAAAAGGCAGGTCGAAGAACTGCTCCCCGCCATTTGGTAGAGAAACCTCAAAATTACCAATCCCTACCCGAATCGGTTCCCCGCGATGGTTTACGACCATCAGTTTTTGATCAGGGCGAATGCTGACGCAGCGAGGGTCAGGGATATCCGGATTAATTGTAATCGTGACATTTTCCCCATCAAATTCTGCACAAATCCCCGCGGCCGGGCTTTGGGCTGCCGGGGTGGCGAGAACCGGAGAGACAGAAGCTGGAGCGGGTTCCGGTGTTGCTTCAGGAGGTCGTCTCAGAGAGCAGCTTACCAACAGTCCGATTAACATCAACAGGACCATAAACAAATATTTATCGATATGTTTGAATTTAGCCATCGGTTTCCCTATTTGTCAAAATTAAACACATGCTAAAAGAGATCAAGACATCTTGCCCGATCTTA
>JARROY010000008.1:0-20531 GCA_037383445.1 Anaerolineales bacterium
TAGTTAGGCAAATAATCCATGTTTTTAGTGGTCCTTTGAATTTCTCATTAATTCCAGGTATTTCTACTGCAAATCGATAAATGGAGTGAAATGCTTGGTTTGAGAGTATTAAAAACCGGAATTCTAACTATTTGGAATTGCGGGATTACACCCATATCCAGGCAAACTAAACCAGCATAACGATGTATAATTTATTTAATTATATCGTTCTGCTTTTGATGGTTTCTCATTATTGGGGAAGAAGAAAAAACAACCTTTTTCCAGAATACAATTTGGTGCTCTCGAAAAAGACGAAAATATTGAAAAACAATCAGATTTTGGGATGTTTTCTTATTACTCATGTTTTTCCTAAAGAGGAGCAGCCTTATTCAGGCTGCTCCAATGTCATTAGTTGATAGGCTAAGATTTTCTACCCTCCTGGGAGAATGACGATTTGGATTGTTTTGCCTCCCCTCAGGATCGTGAGTTCAAATTCCTGATTGGTTAGCTGTTGGGCAAGAGCTGCTTTAAGTTCTTCAATGGTAGCGACTGGCTGTTGGTTGACTTCTGTAATGATATCTCCACCAATCTTTACATTCTGACCATTTAGGGTCGCGGTCTCTGATCCACTCTGAATACACCAAGGTGAATACCTCGGTTTGCCGTTTGAGTATCCGTGCTAGCCCGTTCTTCCGCTGAGGGCCGAGCAGCCAGGGTTAGATCCAATTGCTTCTGTTTGCCATCACGCAGGATCGTTAGGGTCACAGTTTGGCCAACTTTGGTGTGGCTGAAGAGGTAGGTGATTAAGTCATCCATTTTACTCACTGTTTGATTATCAATCGCCGTAATTACATCTCCGCCAATATTTACGGTTTGTCCGTCGATGGTGGTTTGATCAGTACTGCCCTTCAATCCGGCTTTTTCAGCTGGGCTGTTCGCCATAACTTCCCCAATTAAAGCGCCGTGTTGGTTAGCATCTAAATTCATGGCTTTAGATATATCAGGGAATAGGGTCATACCGCTGATACCTACCCACGGATGGACGTATTTACCGTCGGTGATTAATGCCGGGACGACATTATTAACAATCGCTGATGGAATGGCAAAACCTATCCCTGCACTGGCACCAACTGGAGATTCGATCGCAGATGTGACACCTAATACGCGACCCTCTGTATCTACCAATACACCACCAGAGTTGCCTGGGTTAATGGAGGCATCGGTTTGAATAACATCGGGGATCGTGTAAGATTGTACAGCGTTTTCATCTGCTGGTAGAGACCTTCCCAAAGCACTGACAATCCCGGTAGTCATCGTCCCCTCCAAACCAAATGGATTGCCGATTGCGATGGCCATCTGCCCAACTTTAATTTCCCTTGAATCACCCATTGTCACTGGTTGAAGCAGTGATTTGGGTGCATCTACATTGATCACTGCTAGGTCGCTGTCTGGGTCTGCCCCTACCAAAGTGGCAGGGAGAATGGTCCCATCACTAAAGGTGACCTGAATTTTATCAGCATTGGCTACAACATGATTGTTTGTCACGATATTACCATTTTGGTCCCAGATAAAACCTGAGCCCAAGGCACTCTGGTATTGTTGAGGTGGCTGCTGGTCTTGAGGCAAGTTAAAAAACGGGAATCCTGGAAATTGTTGAAGACTTGAGGTTGAGGAATCAACTTTTTGCACTACCTGGATATTAACCACTGATGGACTGACAGTGGTATAGATGTTTTCCAACGTTCCTTGGAAAGATGCTAGTACAGGATCAGACGATGAGATATCCGGAATTGGTGTAGGAGCAGCCGATTCAGACGAATTATTGACTGTTAAAGCGGTCTGGTTGGTATCTGTTATTGTTTTCGCAGACCCTACACTTCCACAAGCTGTCAGGGCTAAAACGACAAAGACAGCCAGAATGGGATATAAAATGATTCGCTTTTTCATAATTTACTCCTTCAGAAATCAAATCATTTTGATTTAATGGATCATACGTTGAAAATCATAAACCCAAAAATATCCCGTGACCTTACAAGCAAAATATATAAACCTTATGATTATCTTAAGAAATTAGGGGACAACTTGCTGGCATGCAGTCCTAAACCCGAAAAAGAACTGATTTCTATCCACAAATCTGATAGAGGCAAAACACTGGAGATATATGAAAATGGGAGTAATAAAACGATGGTCTGCTAATTACCAAAGATTTTGTTATGAAAGCAGATGACAACAAGTCCTTATCAATTTTAGAATACTTACATGGGGATTTTAAATTAATAAATTAAGTGAACTTGAATAACAGAGATACTGCCAACTGACTGTTTTCCCTAAGATAATTATGATAAAGAGGCCCATACTGAAAGCTGCAAAAATGAGTAAATAAACAAGTAAACGAATAATCTGAGGATCAGAGGGAATTGTTCCTTCTCGATGTGACCGAAAGTGCCAAATTAATACCCAACCAACCATAGCGGATGCGGCAATTAAAAGGGTAGTCAGGACCCCGAGATGAGAACATAATCTGCTCATGAGTAACCTTATGTGTTTAATTTAGCAGGATTGAAGTCTCTCGTCTTTATGACAATCTTAAATTTAGTTTATGTTCGTTGGTGATCTACATAATAGGATTGGTTAAATGTATCCCCATTGTACTTATTCTTTTATGTGTTTAATTTTCCAATAATCGATTTTGCTATGTGAGCGGAATCGAGATAGTAAAACTGCTCCCCTTTCCTGGCTGGCTTTCCAGATCGATCTGCCCTCCATGTGCTAAGACCACGTCTCGAGTGATACTTAATCCTAACCCCATACCTTGTTTAATCCTATTTTTTTGTTTGCCGCGGTAGAAGGGTGTGAAGATCTTTTCTTGCTCATCCGGACTAATTCCCGGACCTGAATCAGTTACCTTTATCCAAAATGTATTGCCATAGGAACTGGCGGAAATGGTGACAGATTCACCCTTGGATGTATATTTGATTGCATTACTGACTAAGTTTTCGATAGCTTGTGCTAATCGAAACGGGTCCGCAGTAATACTTGATACATCATCCGGGATTTCCAATTGCCATTTCAGTCCTTTGTTTTGAGCTGCTTCTTCCCAGGGACGAAGCATGGTGCGCAGCCAGGTTTTTGTATTTATCAATTGCCGGTTTACTTCTAGCGTGCCAAACACCTGGTCGTGCATGTGAGCTAATTCGTTCAGAAGGTGCTGTAACCGGGCGGTTTCTTCATCCATTCCCGTGGTCAATTCATCCAGGAGTTGAGGATCTTTTCCTGCCCCAAGTTTTAGTGATTGAATTGCTGACCGTAATGCACCTAATGGTCGACCAATTTCATGCACCAGGTTTGCTAAAAGTTGTTTGCGGGCTTGTTCCAAGTGATGATAACGTTCATAAAGAGAATTGATAGAATTTACCAAAGACAGAATTTCTTCCGGACCTTGTTGGTTAATTTTTTCGAGCTCATTTCCGCTGGCCAAATTATCAATCGCTTTTGTCACCTGTTTAATCGGTGTGTTAATGGTCACGGCTAAAAATGATCCTAAACCGATCCCGGCAATCAAAGCTACGGCCAGGATTCCCAAAATGATTAACCTCATTTGGAGTAGTTCATCGTAAATACTTGTATAAGGATGACTAAGTCTTACGATCCCAATTAATTTGCCTCCCGGATTAAAAACTGGGGTAAAAACGTCGATCATCTCTTGTTTTAATCCCTTGCTGTACTCAATGTGGGTGGTAATATTACCTTCCTGGACCTGGGCAATATCATCATCAGGCAGAACTGTCCCAAGATATTCTTCATCTGCAGGATCACTTGAAGCGAGCATTTGTCCGGTGGGATCTAAAAACATCAATCGGGCACTGGTCTCTCCTTTCAGGCGGGACATTAGATCACTGAGGTCCTGCTGGTCCTGCCACAACTCGGGTTGTTTGCTGGTAAATTCAGCAATCAGCTTACCTTCAGTGATGAGTTCATCTGAAAGCCCAGGGAGGATGACTCTGGTTTCCATTATGTATATGAACGCGATGCCTGTGAGGGGAATGATAATCAGCAATGGTAACAGGTGACTAATAATCAACCGGTTTTGCAAAGTGCGCAGCATTATCCCTCCTGTTGGATTAATTTATAACCAACGCCGCGTACAGTTACAATTAGTTCAGGGTTATTGGGATCTTTTTCAATTTTTTCACGCAGCCAACGGATGTGGACGTATACTACTTGGGGTTGGCCGATGAATTCAGCTCCCCAAACACTGGCGAGGAGTTCATCTACGGATAATACTTTGTTGGGTTGTAATGCAAAGGCATGCAGGAGATCGAATTCGCGTGGAGTCAGTTCGACCGGTTGATCTCCAAGCATCACCGTATGCGCTGAGGGATTGATGGTGATATCATCTAGAATGATTGATGCTTGGTCATCCACAGATACCGTTGGATGTTCGATGTGCCTGAGTACGTTTTTGACGCGCGCCAATAATACATTCAAATCGAAAGGTTTGGTGATGTAATCATCCGCACCAAGTTCTAATCCCAGTGCTTCATCTAATTCTCTACGGCGAGCGGTTAGAAAAATTACAGGGAGGTTGAGTTGTTCCTTGAACTGGTGGAGGGCATCTAACCCATCCATTCCTGGCAGACCAATGTCCAGCAGTACCAAATCGGGGCGATCAACTCGCGCCATAGCGAGAGCATCTTCGGCTTTTTCTGCGTTGCTGGCTTTATATCCAGCTTGTTCCAAATTGAAAGCCAAACTACGGCGTACCAGGGCGTCATCATCGACTATGAGAATATGCTTGACCATCCATATCCTTTCTGTTTTTCGAGAGAATATCCTTATTAGGATTAAGTATACCTCTTTAATTATACGTCTTCTGACAAGTTAGACTATGGTGATTCCCCCAGGATCCGTTGACAGAAAGGGTTTGGAAATTAATGGATCAGTATTCTAAAACAAAGGTAGATTGGCGTTTATTGAATTTGTGCGGTTTGGAGTGTTATTGCGATCAAAAAGTTGAATTGACTACAACAATCAATACTCTTGTTCGGTTTCGGTTGCCGAGACCTTACCCCAGAAAGACCGGTACATAACAGTGACATAGGCTAACAGCAGAACAAAGCCGATGATGCTCTCGCTATGGCGCGAGTTGATCGCCCCGATTTGGTACTGCTGGACATTGGTCTGCCAGGAATGGATGGGTTAGACGCCCTGCACCAGTTCAAGGAACAACTCAACCTCCCTGTAATTTTTCTATACCATAGTAAAAAATATCAGTGCAGGAAAAACGATACCGATCGGATGAGATCCGTAGTGCATGATCAACTTCGGCTGAATCTTTGGGGTGACGGCTAAAACGATACCAAGGTATGGTATTAAAACCAATACAAAGTGCCAAGCCAAACGTTTGGCTCGTTCAGATAAAGCTCCTTTTGTTTTCCAGGCTAAATAATTAGCTCCCTGAACAACAAGTGCTATCAGGATAAACCCTCCGATTAGGATCGTGTACCAGTCTAACAAACCTGTTTTGCCCGTTGGCAGAAAATTGGTCCAAAATGGAACGGTTGGGTCTCCTTGCTTTACAATAGGAATACCGCGTAAAAGGTTACCCATTACCACTCCCAAAAAACCTGCCAGTGAAAAGCTGGCTAAATTAAAGATCACATCCCAAAATGTGCGCCACAAACCATTGGCTAATTGAGACCTTAATTCAATCGACAGACCGCGCAAGATGAGAAACCAGATTAAGATGAACAAACCCAGATAAAATCGGCTGAGGATTGCAGCATAGGCTTTGGGAAAGGCAAAAAATAGGGTCCCACCGGCGGCGATCAACCAAACCTCATTGCCACCCCATATTGGACCAATTGACTTGCGCACTTGGTGACGTTCTGCTTCATTTTTGGTAATCAGTAGATAGATACTGCCAACTCCAAGATCAAATCCATCCAGAACGGCAAAACCGATAAATAAGATTGATACTAAAATAAACCAGAGAGTTTCCATCTAATGCCTCTTATATACCTATTGTCTTGGTCCAAAAAATCTTATATCTGCTCAGTGCTCATGATGATCTGAGATGAAGGACCCGATTGTATGGTCCGATACACCAGGAAGAGGTAGAGTAAACCAGCTACCAAATAGATTCCCAAGAAACCGATGATTGAAAACATAACATTTCCAGCGCTTAGATTGTTGGTTACACCTGCCTCTGTTTTCAGCAAACCGTAGACAAGCCACGGCTGTCTCCCCGCTTCAGCAGTAACCCAACCCGCAAGCGTGGCGATATAGGGCAAAGGAGTGACTAACATCCATATCCATAGTGCCCACCGTGCATGGAAAAAATTTTTTCGCCACAGTAAGAACGCAGAGACAATTGAGATCCCAGCAAAAATGAAACCCAGAGTGACCATAATATGGTAAGCATAGTAGACCAAAGGAACATTGGGCCATTCTGACTGGGGAAAGGCATCCAGACCTTTCACTGTTGCCAACATATGGTGATAGATCAATAAACTTGCTGCGTCTGGGATAATGATCGGATTGTCCAAAGTTTGTGATTGCATATTGGGTTGGCCGAATAGAGCAATTCCGGCACCCCGTTCGGTTTTGAATAAACCTTCCATAGCCGCGCCTTTAACAGGCTGGCTTTCAAAAATCTGACGAGCTTCCCCATCTCCGGAAGGAAAGATTTGAAAGAGCGTTGCTAAAATTGCCCCTGTCAGTGCGGTACGCATGAAAATTTTAGCCAAAACCTCATGTTTTTTCGAGAGCAAATAAAATGCACCCACACCGGTTATTACGAACGATGAGGTGATGATTGAAGCGGATTGATTGTGTAAGAACTGCCATAGTAACCATGGATTGGTCAATAAGGCGAACAAATTAGAAACATGAAGACTTCCATCTGCAGCAGCACTATAGGCGACTGGATGCTGCATCCAGGAATTTGTTGCCAGAATGAAATAGGCTGAAAGCCATGAACCGACAAAAATCATCAGGGCGGAAAACCAATGAAACTTTTGGCTGAATTTATTTTTCCCGAAAAGCAGGATTCCCAGGAAAGTTGATTCTAAAAAGAAAGAGAAGATACCTTCCATAGCCAATGTTTGTCCAATCACACCACCAGCAAATTCGGAAAAATCGCTCCAGTTTGTGCCAAATTGAAATTCCATCGGAATTCCGGTTACCACTCCAAATACAAATGTGATCGCCAATATTTTTATCCAGAAATTAGCGCTGTCTTCATAATTTTCATCTTTGGTAATCAAATATCGGGTTTTAAAATAGAGAATATATAGAGCTAACCCCATTGTGAGTTGGGGGTATAAATAGTGGAATGAAATTGTAAATGCGAACTGCAAACGACTAAAAAGTAATGTCTGCTCCATTTGATCTCCTCATTGGCCATCGGGAACTCATTTTTTTAATGTCCTCTCTGTATCCAAAATATTTTACAAAATTTCCATATAGAGGTTACCGCAGAGTCGCTGAATGGTCTTTATGAGGAGTTCATTGGCTGCTTAAGAGCAGTTTATCTGAACTCTTTTCCGGATAAGATCGACTTAATCTCCTCTTATATCCGAGATAAGGACTTTTGATTTGGCTTGAATTATGATAAAGGCAGAATTTTGGCTGATTTTAATCAGCATTCTGTGAATTGTTGTACGCCTGTATTTTGACTCCAGGCGGTTAATATCTCAATAGGAGTAATATGGAATCACAAAAAAGCAAATATGCCCCGGGGGAACCTGGTATTCCAGCTCGGTGGACATCCAGTAAAAAGAGTGGAATAGGGACTGCTCTAAATCCGGAAAGCCGTGTCTGGTTTACCCTTAGCCACGGTATTTTTAATGAAATTTATTACCCGCGCGTAGACCAAGCTTGCATTAGAGACCTAGAACTGCTGGTCTCGGATGGGGAGAACTTCTTTTCTGAGGAGAAGCGACATACGAAAACCGAATCCCGAATGCTTGCTGATGGTGTGCCAGCCTATCACCTAACCAATACATGCAATCAGAGCCGGTACCGGGTTGAAAAGGAAATTTTGACTGATCCACAGCGTGATGCTGTTTTACAATGGACAAAATTTCACCCCATCGATGGCCAATTAGAAGATTACCATGTATATGTATTGCTGGCTCCACACCTCGGAAATCAAGGTGCAGGAAATACTGCTTGGATTGGTCAATATAAAGGTGTGGATATGTTGTTCGCCAGTCATGGTAATTTGGCTTTGGCTCTGGCCTGTTCAACAACGTGGAAAAAGCGATCAGTTGGTTATGTTGGCACATCAGATGGATGGCAAGATATCAATCAGCATAAATATATGGCATGGGAATATGATCGGGCAGAAGAAGGGAATGTAGCTCTAACGGGGGAGGTAAATTTAGCTGCTTGTAATGGAGAATTTATCCTCTCTTTAGGGTTTGGGATTAATCCCGATGAAGCTGGACAACGTGCCCTTGCAAGTCTTCAAAATGGTTTTGAACCCGCCCGAAAGAGATATATCCAACAATGGCAGGGCTGGCAGCGTTCACTGAAGGGATTGGATTCAAAAATTACGCAATCTGAGAATAACTTGTACCGGACCAGCACAGTAGTTATGCGTACGCATGAAGCTAAGCGGTTCCCCGGTGGTTTGATTGCAAGCCTTTCTGTTCCGTGGGGGAACTATCGGGGGGATGATGATCTTGGAGGCTATCATGTGGCTTGGCCGCGTGATCTGGTGGAAATTGCTGGTGGATTGCTGGCAGCTGGTGCAAGAAAAGACATTCATAGAGTGTTAAATTATCTGCAAGTTACCCAAGAAGCTGATGGACATTGGCCTCAAAATATGTGGTTAGATGGTCGACCCTATTGGAATGGTGTTCAGATGGATGAGACGGCTTTGCCGATTCTGCTGGTGAATTTGGCTCAAAGGGAAAAAGTTCTGACCAAGAAAGACCTGAAGCGATATTGGCCAATGATCCTAAAAGCTGCCGGTTTTTTAGTGCGTAACGGACCTGTAACTCAGCAGGATCGATGGGAAGAAGATCCTGGTTATTCGCCATTTACTCTGGCGACAGAAATTACAGCCCTTCTCGTGAGTGCTGAGTTTGCGGATCGAAATGGTGCTCCAAAAATCAGCGGCTATCTGAAAGAAACAGCTGATGCCTGGAATGACAGCATTGAACGCTGGATATATGTTTCGGATACTAAACTGGCTAAAAAAGTTGGAGTTGATGGATATTACGTGAGGATTGCCCCAATTGACAAAGCAGAGGCTGGATCTCCATCTGAGGGATTTGTGCCAATTAAAAATCGCCCTCCAAGCCAGTCGAGTGCGCCTGCTGAATTGATTGTAAGCCCAGATGTTTTGGCGTTGGTGAGGTTTGGACTTCGTGCTGCTAATGACCCTCGGATTGTGGATACCGTGAAGGTCATTGATGAATTGTTGAAGGTGGAAACACCCCTCGGCCCAGCTTGGTATCGTTACAATCAAGATGGATATGGTGAGCATGAGGATGGAAGTGCTTTTGATGGAACCGGGATTGGCCGGGCATGGCCGCTGCTGACAGGCGAGCGTGCTCATTATGAATTAGCAGCCGGAAACCGCTCGATTGCTGTTGAATTGCTCTATGCGATGGAACGGTTTGCAAGTGAGTATGGTTTTCTGTCTGAACAAATTTGGGAAGCGCCTGACATCCCGGAAAAGGAATTGTTTTTTGGGAAACCATCTGGGTCGGCGATGCCCTTGGTTTGGGCTCATGCGGAATATGTGAAGCTGCTTCGTTCCTTGAAAGAGGGCAGGGTTTTTGACACACCAGACCAAACCTACAACCGATATGTACTCAATGGTACCATCCCGGAAATCTACCTGTGGCGTTCAAATGCTAAGCGTTCGACCATGCCGCTTGGAAAAACTTTAAGGGTCGAAACCTATCAGGCTGGGATTGTAGAATGGTCTGATGATGGGTGGCAAACCAGCAAACAGATTGAAACGATTGAAACTGGTTTGGGGATCTATTACGCAGATCTAGAAACTAAACATCTACCCGCTGAAACAATGGTCCGATTTAAAATTCAATCTCAAGATACTGATACCGATACCGATGAAGTGGTTGTTCGAATACAAAATTAGGAAGGCAAAAAAACCTGCAAATATTTGCAGGTTTTTTTGATTTATTTCGTTTAGGTTTTGTTGAATTCTTTTTTCGATTTTATAGCCTCCGTTTAACCGGCAAAGATGGAAGATTGGCAACTTGGTCTTTATTGAGTTTGATGTAGATGGTATCTTTTTCAATATGATCGATCTCAGATACGGGAATGCCAATCTCCTTTTTATTCCAGAGATGACCTTCTTTGATGATCAAATGGCTAATATGTTCCCCAGATGAGTCGATCTGGAACTCATCCAATTTTCCTACAGGACCATCAGTGGCTTCAATCACTGATCCACGATGAAAAGTTACATCTCCCTTGGGGATTCGTTCATATGGAATATCTGCATACTTCTTGCTATAAGAGCTGTATGGCACAAAAACCTGCCGCCTAACGGGATATATCCCATATACTTTTTCGATGGGAACGAAGTGATGTTCTATAAAGTTTTCCATGTGTGTTAATTCTTCTTTGCTGCAGGATAATTGGATCGATTTTGAAGTTGTATTTTTTATCATTTCGACGGGTACAATAAATTCATCATAAGGGTGTTGGTTTTCTTCCACCACTACGTATGAAAGATCTTCATTTTTGGGGTTAACGATCACACAGCTAACGTGACCACAATCTTCATCTTTACAAATTACATCTGCTTTAATAGGAATGTCCATTTTGACCTCTTTTCCATATTTTTAATTACCTTAATGATAATGATTTCTTTAAATTTAGTCCTTATCACGGATATAACATATCCTTAAGTTGACCTTATTAACAAAATTGCAGGTCGATTTCCATTTTAACCACCAAATTATCAAATTAGTGTTGGAGTAAAAGGAATACCTAGGCATTAATTTTCCACTCCTGCCATAATTTAAATAAAGCATCCCCGATGCTTAAAAGGGGATGCTTTTACGTAATAAATTTTTCAAACTTAAGGTGTTGTTGCACGAGAGGCAGAAAGGATACCATCGATGAGAGACTGTTTTTCTGCATCTGTCAATTTAGCCTTGGGGTGCATCATTACGTAGTAAAAGGGCGGCATTTGCCCAGAATGGACCACTTCAGAAACCTCATCCACTTCATAATGTCTTTGGTTCCAATCTGAAAAATTAAGATGCTGACGCCCTTCCTGGACATCCCGCTGTACCAGCCATGATACTGGCGCTATGTTGCTATACCAGGGCCATTTGGTTTCATTGCTGTGACAATCAAAACAAGCTCTGCTAACCAGATCTCGTGTTTGAGTGTCTTGCCAGTTTGGTTCCTGTTGGACAGCTGGGTTTGTATGTTGATGCCCGTAAGGGATCAATTGGATGAGGAGAAATCCTCCCAATAAAACAATTACAGTGATTCCAAAGATTTTTTTCATTTTTTCCTCTCGTTATTTTGGATTGAAGCCTGAGCCGCTACTGAACTCAGAGCTTTTTCTATCTCTTTCTGATTCCCAAGGTAGTAGTGTTTGATGGCCTTGAAATTGTCATCTAACTCATAGATCAAGGGAAAACCAGTTGGAATGTTTAAATTAGGGATATCTTCGTCGGATACATTATCTAAATATTTAACGATTGCACGCAGGCTGTTTCCATGAGCAGCAATTAATAGCTTTTGTTTTTGTTCTAAAGCTGGGATGATGTTTTTATGCCAGTAAGGTAAGACCCGTTCAAGTGTGTCCTTGAGCGATTCGGTATCCGGCAATTCCTCCTTAGTTAGGTGAGCATAGCGCGGGTCAAATCGTGGATGGCGTTCATCATCGAAGGCAAGACTAGGAGGAGAAATATCATAACTTCGGCGCCATTTATGTACCTGTTCCTCGCCGAATTCCTCTGCGGTTTGTTTTTTATTTAACCCCTGTAAAGCTCCGTAATGCCGCTCATTTAACCTCCAGGTGAAATGTTCGGGGATCCACATCAGGTCCAATTCCTCCAAGACAATCCAAAGGGTTCGGATCGCTCTTTTCAAAACCGAGGTGTGTACCTCGTCGAAAGTGTACCCGGCTGCACGCAAAAGATGCCCTGCACGCCGTGCTTCCTTTATTCCATCCTCGGAAAGATCTACATCGGTCCAACCGGTGAACTTGCCTTCCCGGTTCCACAGGCTCTCCCCGTGTCTTAGAAATACGATTTGATTCATTTATGTTTTTGCCTCCTCTTCACTAGGTTGTTGGTATTGTTTGCCTGTTTGATTTGCTCAGGCTTTCACTTTTTGGATCGATCGAAGCAGCAAGGGATAAACCAATGTCGACCATCTTGTTTAAGCAATTCATCCGCAGCTTTAGGACCCCAAGTACCCGCCTCGTAATTCGGAAAATTGTCTGGATTTGTTGACTCCCATCCCTGCAGGATAGGGTCCATGACTGTCCAGGCTGCTTCTACTTGGTCTGCTCGCATGAACAAGGTGGCATCTCCTTGCATCACATCCAGCAGCAGGGTTTCGTAAGGGTTGGGTATCGTAGCATGGAAGGCATCTTGATACGTGAAGCGCATATTTACTGGCCCCAGTTTCATTTGAGGGCCAGGCTGCTTTGCCTGAAAACTTAATTGAATTCCTTCATTGGGTTGGACATGGATCAATAAACGGTTAGGCTGCCAATCTTCCAGGGAAGTGGGCGGAAAGGATTGATGAGGTACAGGTTTAAATTGGATGGATATTTCAGAGACGTCCTCTGACATCCTCTTGCCAGTCCGTAAGTAAAAGGGCACGTCCTGCCATCTCCAATTATCAATCATTAATTTGATAGCAGCAAAACTTTCGGTGGTTGAGTCTTGTTTAATATCTGGTTCCTCCCGGTAGGATGGGACTGCCTTATCTTGAATTATGCCAGAATCATATTGGCCGCGCACCGCAAACGATGATAATTTATCCTCAGGAATAGGACGTATTGCATGCAGTACATCGACCTTTTTATTTCTGATTTCATTATCAGTAAAAGAGACAGGTGGTTCCATCGCGATCATACACAACAGCTGCATCAAGTGATTTTGAACCATATCGCGTAATGCTCCTGCTTGATCATAATATTCACCACGATGTTCGACCCCCAGTGTTTCGGCGACGGTTATCTGGACATGATCAATATAGCGTTGATCCCAAATGGGTTCAAATAATGCATTGGCGAAGCGGAACGCCAAAATATTTTGTACGGTTTCTTTCCCTAGAAAATGATCGATGCGGAAAATTTGAGATTCATCCAGTTGATTGGTGATCATGGTATTCAATTTAATGGCTGACACCAGATCGTGTCCGAAAGGTTTTTCTAACACGACCCGATTTCGTTGGCGATCATCTAATAAGCCGGATTGGCCCAGATGTTCAATAATCATTTTGACTAAACTTGGAGGTGTGGCCTGGTAGAAAATTTTATTCGCTTTGACGCCCCATTCTTGTTCCACTGCTTTTAATTGGTTGGCTAAAGTGGTGTACGTATCAGACTCTTTAAAATCAGCAGAAAGGTAATGAATGAATGCGGAAAAATTCTGCCAGTCTGGATCATCGGCGTGGATTGATCTTGAAAAATTATTAATTCCCTGACGTAGATGTGCCAGATATTTCTCTAACTCGATTGGCTTTAGATCCACACCGATGATGGCAAATTTTTCCGGCAGCCAGTTATTTAGATGTAAATTGAACAGCGCTGGGATTAACTTGCGCCAGGATAAATCACCACCGGCACCAAAAATGACCAGGATACTTGCTTCAGGACGATTATTTCTCATCTTTGTTCCTTAAATATTGGGGGACCATTGGTGGTGAAATACCCCCTTGGTGTCGATACGTTCATAGGTATGAGCGCCAAAATAATCCCGCTGGGCTTGAATCAAATTTGCCGGCAGCCAATCACTTCGATAACTATCAAGGTAGGCTAGCGAGGCCATGAAACCCGGTGCTGGAATTCCTAACTCAGCCGCTTGGCAGACCACCGTTTTCAAACTTTCGCGTAAACGCATGACATCCTCACCAAGTTGGGGATCTAATAATAAGTTTGGTAAATCCGGTTGCCGGTTATAAGCGGTTTTAATTTCATTTAATAACGCGGCTCGGATAATGCAGCCCCCACGCCAGATCTGGGCAATGGAATTTAGATTTAATCGATATCCGTAGGTATCCGATGCCGAGCGTAATTGGGAAAAACCTTGGGAAAAGGTAATGATCATCCCCGCATATAAGGCCATGCGTAAGGAATCGATGAATTGCTCTTGGTCCCCAGTGAACTTTGGTTTTCCATTCTTAAGTGTCTTGCTGGCCGCTTCCCGCTGGTCTTTATAGGTAGACAAGTTACGCATACCAACAGCGATATCGATACTTGGAACTGGGACGTCTAGATCCATTGCATCCTCAGCGGTCCATTGACCAGTTCCTTTCTGATTGGCCTCATCTAAGATTACATCAATTAAACGCTTTCCGGTTTTTTTATCAAAATTAGAAAAAATATTGGCTGTGATCTCCAACAAATAGCCATTGGTTTCCATTTGGTTCCACCATTGATAGATCGAATGGAGTTGGGAATCATCTAACCCTAACCCACGTTTCATAAGATCATACGTTTCGGCAATTAACTCCATCAGCCCATACTCAATGCCGTTATGGACCATCTTAACATAGTGCCCGGCGCCTTTTGGTCCTAAATATGTAACACAAGGTTCGCCATCAACTTTGGCGGCGATTGATTCAAGGATTGGTTGTACACGTTGATAGACTTTTAAGGGACCTCCAGGCATAATACTAGGCCCGTGAAGGGCTCCACTTTCACCGCCAGAGATACCAACTCCAAGATAATGGATGCCTTTCTCTGAGAGGGTATCCGCGCGTAATTCCGTATCTTTATAATAAGAATTACCGCCATCAATAATTAAATCTCCGGGATCAAGATGATTGAGCAGGTCACCAATAACGGCATCTACAGGTGGGCCAGCAGGGACCATCAACATGATGTTGCGGGGAATTTCGAGAAGTTGAATAAACTGTTCTAATTTTTCGACCCCGTTGACATTCAAATCTCCGGCTTTGGTATTTAGTTCATTGACTTTTTTTGCATTTTTATCGAAACCAAGCACAGAGAATCCGTTATTTCCCATGTTCATTACCAGATTCTGGCCCATGACACCCAAGCCAATCATGCCTAATTGGTATTTTTCTCTTTTCATTATTTTTCCTTTATTTCCATATTCAATCATTTTAGTCCCAGAAAAAATCCATAAAATAAAACCTAATCAGAATAGAAGTTTTTTGACTGAAGCATTCTTTTCTAAAGTAAATAGGATTGATGTAATCTCTGGTAAGCAGAGATCAGGAGATTTCGAGGGAGTATTTCTGTTTCGGAGGGTGGAAAAGACTGATTCTGCCTTATCATCAAGTAATAATGTAGGAACAGCCTGAATTTCCTTGTTTTTGGTATCGTCTTTGAACCGTTTTTCAATCACGAAATTTGTTTCAATATTGGATAAACTCTCTTTACGATTGGTTGAAAATCCTGGAGTATTTCCGGATAGTTTAAGAAATAATGGTTCCTCGATAAATTCAGGATTTATGTCCCCATAAAACTCAATTTGATAGACCTGTTTATAGGGACTTTCTGAACCGCTATGTTTATGCCTGAAATCAGATTTTTTAGCAATACTCTCTAATGGTCTCATTTTTTCCACTCCAAGATCGGTAAAGGTGAATTCACCTGGATTAACTATCTTCGATGATAATGGATTGTTTTCATCTCGTCTTTACAGACAGCTAATCCAAGTATTAAGAGACCCTTAACAGTATGTCGTATTGAGCGGAAATTTACGGATTAGTTTTTACTGCAATATTTCTGATTTAATCTTGGATGGGAGCTCGGGTTTTACGTTGATCCAATAATTTCTGAATTCTGGCATTTTTTTCTCGGGTGAGAGGGTTGAACCATGCCAGCAGTGCGGCGGTGAGCAGCATGATCCCGCTGATAATAGATATCAAGATGCGGATCATAAGGATGGCGCTTTCTGGTTGGTTAAATTGATCGACACCAATGGGAGGGGTTTGGTATCCTGATAATCCAAGCAACTGCAGGACGATAAAAATAACCAATGCCGTAGCTAATTTTCGGATAAAAGCCCGGGCACCATAATAAATCCCTTCCTGACGTTTGCGGGCTCGTAGTTCATCCCACTCAATGATGTCGGGAAACATGGCATCCGGAAAAACATAGGCTGACCCAACACCTATACCTGCCAGGGCACCCAGGATTAGGAGTACATTTATCTGCCCTGGTTGGACGAAAAAAATCAATCCTAGTACCATTGATAGAAATATCATCCCAGTCACATAGGCATCCCGTTTATTCCTTCGTTTTGAGAACCACAACCAAAAAGGAACAGACAAGATGCAAACCAGCATCAGAATACCAAAAAAGGAAGATTCCAGTGCAATCTGCATCCCAAAGAGGTTTACTTTTGTCAATAAGTTTCCATCTGCAATCCAATAGAGCAAGAAGAATGGGAAGACCACGGCGACCATGTCCAGCATTGTCCAGTTCAACAGAAAAATTATTGCAACAAAACGGAATGGAATATTGCTCCATGCCAACTTCAAGGTCTTAAGAAATGGGATTGAGACCGTCTGTTGTTGGGATGGATTCTCCCGGATGACCAGAAACAATAAGAGGAATAAAAATGCTGCAATAGCCCCGAAGATGGTGGCCGCATTCACATAACCATTTTTTTGCGTTAAACCGGATTCTAAAGCCGAATCGATCAGAATGGGTGCAATGACTACCACAGATAAAGAACCTAACAATTGAAAAGCAGTCCGGAAACCCGCCAGAGAGGTGCGTTCGTCGTAATCTTTGGTGATCTCCGGCATGAGAGAAAGATAGGGGATGGCCAAAAGGGTTCCAAGGGTATCAACAATCATAAAGGCAATTGTGACATATACGATAAGAGCAATTTGGCTTTCCCAGCTAGGAGCAGCCCAAAGTAAAATTGAAGCGAACCCGAATGGAATAGAAAAAATTAGGAGAAATGGGCGTCTGCGTCCCCATCGGGATCTGGCCCGGTCACTGATAGTACCGACGATCGGATCGTTGATAGCGTCCCAAATCAACCCAACCATGGCTCCAATCGAGGCCAGTTGAGGATTGAGCCCAACAGTATCGGTCAGGTAGATGACAAAGAATAACGATCGCATCATTGCAATAGATGCGGGACCGAAATCTCCCGACCCGTAAATTAGCTTCACCCAAAAGGGTAATTTATTGGATTTATGATTGACCATTTTATGGGCTATTCCAATTTGGAAACTGGACAAAATTGATTGGGAAAGTAGGTGTTATTATAATCGAGGTTTGAATCCAGCAATGATGATTTTGAAAGTATGCGACCAAAAATATTTTGGAATCGGCCATGGAATACCAGGATCTACACTCAGTATCAGTCATAAAAATTGTATAAATTCCAGTAACTAAAGCTTGATTCACGGGTTGTAATGTTTATATAATTAAATGGTTTTCTCATACATACTACATTGAAATAGATGACTAACTGTATTTTGTATCGAGGAAGGTATGAATTGCAGGTCTCCCGCTTAAAAATTCTCTTTATGGTGGGTCGTAATCGACTCACCACAGAGAATTCTTTGTTTTAATCCGGTTGTTACCTAATGGAGTAATTTGGAGGTGATGATATCGATAGGATACAGAGAAATGTCAGGGATAGAAAAGTAAACGATAAAAAAATTGTTCTAATTTAGGAGGTTCTAATGGCTCTTGGAATGTTAGTTTTGTCAGTTGTAGTGGTTGTCCTCGGATACCGCTACTATGCAAAAAGAGTTGACCAGGATATTATCCAGGCCGATCCTAAACGAGCAACTCCTGCCACAATGTTCAATGATGGAGTGGACTTTATGCCAGCAAGCGGAAGCGTCTTGTTTGGCTACCAGTTCAAATCCATCGCAGCCCTTGGACCGATCGTCGGTCCGATCACTGCAATTCAATTTGGATGGCTGCCATCAATTCTGTGGTTGTTAGTCGGGGTATTCTTTATCGGCTGGGTGCAAGATTATGCTTCTTCTATGCTGGCCATGCGGAGTGAAGGGATGACAATGGGTGGTCTTTCCTATAAATTCATCTCCCCACGCGCCCGATCATTGCTGCTATCGTTCATGTATATTTATCTTTTGCTGATCATGGGCGCTTTTGGTGCGTTGATCGCTCCACTGCTGGCTGGAAAAACAGTACCAGTCGGTTTCCTCATTCTCGTGCTAGCAGGTGTGCTTGCCGGACAAATGACCTACCGATGGAAGCAAGACCTTGCTGTTACCACTCTGGTGACGGTGGCAATTGCCTTGTTTGGAATTTGGCTTGGCACCACCCAGGGAGCACAGAATTTGGTTACGAGCATCAATGGGCTGGCAGGCGACCCTGAAACTGGCGTGCTGTTCACTCGCCCCCTGGAGTATGGGGATGTGACCTGGGCGACCTTCTTCTGGGCAATCGTGATGCTGGGGTTCTGCTACCTTGGCTCTGTTCTACCGATTTGGCGCTTTGCCCAACCAGTGAACTACACCAGCTTCTGGTTCGTTTTCCTGGGCATCATCGGATCGATCATCGGAATTGTCATCGCCACCTTCACCGGCTCGGTGAATACCGGATTTGATATACCAGCGTATGTGACAGCATTTCAACCGCACCTAGGTCCAATATGGCCGTTGCTCTTCGTCACGATATCCTGCGGTGCAGTTTCGGGTTGGCACTCTTTGGTCTCCACGTCTGGGACTGCCCGGCAGCTTGAGAAGGAGACCGATGCCTTGCCAGTTGCTGGCGGTGCCATGTACACAGAGGCTGTCTTGGGTGTGCTATCCGTGGTATTTGCAGCAACCGTCGGTGTTGCCGCAGGACAATACGATCCAACCGACAACTACAAGCTGGTCGCTGGCGCGGGGGGTGTGTTCGCTGGCGGAATGGCTAAATTCCTGAATGTGATAGGAATCCCAACAGATTTGGGTGGGGCAGTTGGCGCGATATTCTTGGTTGTGATGGCCTTGACCGTGATGCAGTTGGTACTGCGCTTTATGCGTGTTGCCAGCGCTGAACTGCTGGGAGACAAAATCCCGGCTTTCAAGAATGCACATGTCGGCTCCCTGGTAGCTGTCTTGTTAACCCTGTTCCTGATTGCCTTTGGGTTCTGGCAGCACATTTGGGTATTGTTCGGCGGTTCCAACCAGTTGTTCGCTGGGATGGCCCTCCTGCTGGTCTCGATCTGGCTGGCACGGCAGAATAAACCTTCAAGCTGGTCTTTCTGGCCCGGCATGTTCATGTATGTCACAACCGTCGCCGCTCTCCTGTACACCGCTTTGTACAACTCAATCTGGAAAGGCATCATCACTGCTGAAAGTCCGACAGCCGGAGTACTCGTCGGAAATATTGTGACGGGTGCATTTGGTCTGTACATGGTGGTCGCGGCAGTTATCTTATTCGTGGACGGCATTAAGTCGTTCAGTGAGGCGAAGGCTACCGGCGCAGCTCCTGCTGCAGCTGATTAGACTTTCTCTATAACTACTTTTCAGCAGCCCCTCCCTTTAAATTGAGGGAGGGGTTGCCTGGTTATTTGTTTGAAACGTAACTGCGGTTTAATCAAAATGGAATCCTGGTTCCACTTTGATTTGTCTTATGGTGGAACAGCATTATCTAAGCAGATAGGTTTGGTTTGGATTGAAAATCAAATTGAACATCGTTTTATACCATTTGATTTATGGTAAAATAGGAATAGATCCATAATTAATTACAATCGAAAATAAAAAGGAATTGGCGATGAAAGACTTATTAGAGGTTGAAGTTGTCGCCCATGTGCTTGGGAGCATGGACCATTGTTCTCACTGCCAGGTATTCCTGGACGGGGCCGGTCTTGGAGGTCAGATCCACCAGGCTGATCTAGATTCCTACCCAAAGGATTGGATGGAAGAATGGCAGAAGCTCTCCGATATCGTATTCAATGTCACTGAACGTTTTGCTGGGCGCTTGGTTGTCAAGATTACCGATGCCCAATCGCCTCAGGCGATGTGGAAAGCCTTAAAAAGAGGAGTGCGTAAATACCCAACTTTTCTGATTGAGGATGATAAATATTATGGACTTGATGAAGAACAGGTAGTCGAGTTGATTGAGCGTCACTTACCGCAGGTTGCCGGGTAAACGCTTTTAAATCGCGGGAATGATTGAATTATTGATTGTTGCACCGTTGGAAAGATACAAACACCAAGTGCCGAGAGGTTTTGCGCCTTTGAAATTGGATCGTCCAATTTTGCCTCAGAAAACATTTCATCGGTAAAGCTGAAACCTCTCGGCACTGGGTGTTTGTATCTTTCCAACGGTGCAACAATCAATAATTCAATCATTCCCGCTATTTAAAAGCGTTTACCCGGCAACCTGCGGTAAGTGACGCTCAATCAACTCG
>JARROY010000009.1:0-27435 GCA_037383445.1 Anaerolineales bacterium
TATGATTAAGTGATAAAATTGTTTGGTAAATTTTCAAATCCCTGGTCAAATTATGGCCAGAAAAAAATATGAGGAGCATATAGAATGAAACCCAAAGTATCTATTATTGGTGCAGGTATGACTGGTGCAACTGCTGCGCATTGGTTGGCTGAAAGAGAAATTGCCGATCTTGTGTTGGTCGATGTTGTTGAAGGCATGCCGCAAGGCAAGGCATTGGATATGCAAGAATCAATGCCCGTGATTGGAAAAGACGTACGGATAATTGGAACGAATGGATATGAAGAGACAGCCGGTTCTGATATTATCGTCATTACGGCTGGACTCGCCAGGAAACCTGGTATGAGCCGTGATGACCTACTTGCTATGAATTCAAAGATTGTTGGTGAAGCAACAGAAAAAACAATCGAGCTATCTCCAAATGCGATCTACATTATTCTTACCAATCCTCTCGATGTAATGTGTTATGTAGCCATGCAAAAAGGAAGTTTGCCACGTGAGAGAATTATTGGTCAAGCTGGAATTTTAGATTCAGCAAGAATGCGGGCATTTGTCTCGATGGAATTGAATGTCAGCGTTGAGAACGTAAATTGTTATGTTTTAGGTGGTCATGGAGATAGTATGGTGCCTTTAACGAGGCATTCAAATGTGGCTGGGGTATCTTTAAATCAAATGATCCCCGCAGACAGATTGGAAGCTATTGTTGAACGAACACGTAAAGGGGGTGGGGAGATCGTAGGTTTACTTAAAACCGGGAGTGCTTATTATGCCCCAGCTGCTGCAATTGCTCAGATGGTCGAGGCTATTTTGAAAGATAAGCATTTAATAGTGCCTTGCTCAGTGTATCTGGAAGGGGAATATGGACAGGAAGGTATTTTCTTTGGTGTTCCAGTACAGCTCGGCCGAAAAGGTCTAGAAAAAATAATTGAATATGATTTAAATGAAAATGAGAAAAACGCTCTTAAGGCTTCAGCTGAACACGTAGCACAAAATATCGCTGAATTAAATCTGGCTTAAAATAAACAAAATTTTTATTGGAGTAAAAATGACAAAGCAAACATTAACCATAACTGACAACCGGACGAATAAAGAATACGAAGTACCTATTTGGGAAGACACAATTCGGGCAATGGACCTTCGTCAAATCAGAGTGAATCCTGATGATTTCGGGATGATGAGCTATGATCCTGCATTCACCAATACAGCCAATACTAAAAGCACGGTTACTTTGGTGGATGGTGGAAAAGGAGTCCTTCAGTATCGCGGTTATCCTATCGATCAGCTTGCCGAAAACAGCGATTTCTTAGAGGTTGCATATTTAGTGTTGTATGGGGAACTCCCCAACAAGGTGCAACTTGCTGATTGGAGGGGTTCAATTCTCACACAAATGGCTCTCCCACAAGCTCTTTTAGATATTATGAAGGCATTTCCAAGAGATGCCCATCCAATGGGGGCGTTTGTAAGCAACGCGGCTGCTTTAGGTACACTTTATCCGGATGGCCGAGATATTTCGAGTACAGAAAATCGATGGAAGCATATCAAGAATTTAGTAGCAAAATCTGCAGCACTAGGCGCAAGTTTTTACAGGCATACCCAAGGATTGGATTTTGTCTCACCTGATACTAAATTGAGCTACGCAGGTAATTTTTTACGTATGATGTATCATAAGGGACAGGGGGACTATGTTCCTGATCCTGCGATCGAACGGGCTCTAAATATTCTCTTTATTTTACATATGGATCATGAACAGAATTGTGGCACAACAACGATGCGAACGATTGGTTCGAGTCACGCTGATCCTTATTCTGCTGTTGCGGGTGCGGCAGCTGCTTTATATGGGCCATTGCACGGTGGAGCTAATGAGGCAGTCCTCCGGATGCTTGACGAAATTGGTGATGTCAAAAACATTCCAGCATTCATGGAGAGTGTTCGAAATGGAGATCGCCGGTTAATGGGTTTTGGCCATCGTGTTTACAAGAATTATGATCCTCGGGCTAGGATTATCAAAAAAGCAGCAGATGATGTTTTCCAAATAACGGGCAAGAATCCGCTTCTTGATATTGCTTTAGAATTAGAAAAAATCGCTTTGAACGAAGATTACTTTGTTTCCAGAAAACTGTATCCAAATGTAGACTTTTACTCAGGGATTATTTATCAAGCATTAGGGATTCCTGTTTCTATGTTTACAGTTATGTTCGCGATGCCAAGAATAGTAGGTTGGCTGGCACAGTGGGAAGAGATGCTGAATGACTCTGAACAAAAAATCGCCCGTCCCCGTCAAGTATATCTTGGTAAACTTAACCGGAACTATATTCCTATTGAGGAAAGATAATTAATTAATTATCAAAAAATGCCCCAGAAATTTCTGGGGTATTTTTTGATTAGCGAACATTTATTAGAAAAATTAAGGTTGAGGAGTAAGTAATGTTGTGCTCCCTAACCATGAAAAATAACTGGGCTGACTCCGTGGTCCACTTTCGCGATATCTTGGCGAACCGTCCTCATTTACTCCAATCTGAGCGACTGACACAACTGACCAACGGAATATATGAGGTAAATCATCTTTTGGGCGAAGGGCTTCTGGTACGACATATTTTGTATCTCTAACAGAAACAATGATTTCTTTGCTTGTGCCGGATGTAATATCTATGATAGAAACAAGGTATGATTCATTTTCTCGTAATTCGCTTACTGCAGCCCACTGTAAGGTTACAATATCATTTTCCAAAGTGAAGGCTTCGCCATTACGCGGTCTTAACAATTCTGGGGCGGGATAATCGGGAGCCGGACTTGGGGTGACAGTTGCCCCTGACACCGACCTTCGTAAACATAATGGGATGGTGAGAGTTTCGCCATAAAATGCTGTATCTACAGACTTCCCACTCCATTCCATTATATATTCCATTGGCACTTCATATATTTGAGCAATGATGCTTAGTGTTTCATTTTGTTGAACCACATGGTAAGCTTTATCGCATGCTTCTATTGTTGCTTGCTGGCTACTTGGTGTATTAGTTGCTATTGGCGTTTGGGTTGGCGTAGGCTGTGGAATTCTTAGCGATTGACCAACAGAAAGATTTGTACAGTCAGCAGACAATCCGTTTTCGATAACGATACTTTGAACGGAAGTATTAAAAGTAAATGCAATTGCCAAACAAGTATCACCGTCACGAACGATATAGGATAATGGCGTTGGAGAGGGCAGTGGAGAAGCAGTGACAGTTGGAAAAGCGATTGTAGGCGTAATGGTAGGTGGAAGGGTATATGTTGGTGTGGTAGTATCAATGCTCTGAGCGATATTTCCGGTCAAGTTTAATGCAAGATATGTTATACCGCCGCCAATTCCCACAAATAAAATGAAAAATACCAAAATCAGAGGCGCGCTTAATGTCATGATTGGCATTCTGCTGCCTCGAATGGCATTTGTTTGCTCTTTTTGCTGGCGAGTTTTAACGGCATTACCACCTACCACAGTGCCGCAGACCAAGCATTTTTTGACATCTTGGTTCAATTGGGTTCCACAGGTAGGGCAAACCTTTTTTGAAGAGTTGGGTTTTGATTTCATCTAGGCGGGATTATACCAAGTTAATTCTTCGTGGAATTAAAGTGATATACTGCAAAAATGAAATCTCATAGTGTCTATTTGCACATCCCATTTTGCCAACATCGGTGTGGATATTGTGATTTTAATACCTACGCAGGAATTGAAAATCTCATCCCCGCGTACGTTGATGCGCTGCAAACTGAAATCTCATACTTATCCGAAAACAATCCCAGTTCATCAATGGTAAATGTGAAAACAATTTATTTTGGTGGTGGGACTCCATCTTTATTACCGCCAGGATTAATTGAAAAAATATTAAACACTATTGATAAATCTTTTTCTGTTGAAGCAGAGTGTGAGATAACATTGGAAGTAAACCCTGGAACAATATCAAAAAATGATTTAAATACTTTTTATGAAATGGGAGTGAATCGATTAAGTATTGGGGTGCAATCTACCAATCAAGAAGAATTAAATCTGCTTGAGCGATTACATGGTTTTTCAGAGGCCTGTTATATTGTTGAGAATGCACGAACGGCGGGGTTTGAAAATATCAGCCTTGATTTAATATTTGGGTTGCCTGAACAAAAGCCATTAATATGGAAAAAATCCCTTTATGATGCTTTAAGTTTATCTCCGGAACACCTATCTTTATATGCACTAACTGTTGAAGAAGGTACGCCATTGGAAAAACAGATCCTAAAAGGGGAAATTTCAGTACCAGATCCCGATCTAACTGCCGACTTGTACGACATAACGAGACAAATTCTAAAAACAGAAGGTTATATTCATTATGAAATATCTAATTGGGCAAAATATAAACCCGGCATATCTCTTCCCATATCAAGGCACAACACTCAGTATTGGATGAATGAGCCATATATTGGATTTGGGGCTGGAGCACATGGTTATCTTGCTGGTTTGCGTACAGAAAATATAGCCAATCCATTTAAATATGTCAAAAGTTTAAAAGACCAGAGCATAAAATCAGATTTTCCTTCCACACCAGCAACTATCGAAACTACAATCATTCATCAAAGAAGAGAAATGGAAGATACAATGATTATGGGGCTAAGGCTGTTGCAACAAGGCGTCTCAATAGATAGGTTTATTAAGAGGTTTGGACAAGATTTTCGCGAGGTGTTTGCCTCAGAGATTTCTCATCATATTGATAATGGTATGTTGAAATGGGGTGGTATAAATAATAGGAATCTGGTTCTTTCTGAAAAAGCGTATTTCTTGGCAAATAAAGTATTTGTTGATTTTTTGGAATCTTAAGACTTTCGATTAGTAAGGTTTTCGATAAGTTCTTCAATCGCTTCAACCATCGGTCCAGTTGGTTCGGTTTGATGGAATGATTTAACTGCAGCAGAGGTATAAAATTCTGCTAATCTTAAAGAATATTCATATGCTCCTTCTGCTTTAAGTTGTGAAGACAGTGCTTGAATTGAATCCGCAGTAATTTCTTTTTCCCACATGTTTTTGAAGGTCTGATTTTGCGCCAATCCATATAAAATTGGCAACGACTTTTTTCTATTATTTAAATCTGTGGCGACTGATTTTCCGGTTTCTTTTGGATTCCCCCAAATTCCTAATATGTCATCATAAATTTGAAATGCCAATCCCAAATTTTTACCAAAGTAATAATAATTATCCTGTTTAATTTTATCGCTTTCAGCAAGTAGCGCGCCAAGTTGGGTGCTGGTTGCCAGAAGTGCAGCGGTTTTACCTTCTATCATTTCCAAGTATTCATCTGTGGAAACTAGAGGTGCTTTTTCAAAAGCAATGTCTTTGTGTTGGCCTTTTGTTATTGACAGGCAGGCTAAGGAAAGAAGCTGATAGGCTTGAAAAGAAATATTATCTGGGAAGGTCCTCTGGAGGTCGCTCAAGCAAACAAATGAGAGAGCGTACAAAGCATCTCCAGCATTGAGAGAGAGAGGAAGGTTGTACTTCTTCCAAAGTGTTAGCCTTCCCCTTCTATACTCGCTTTGATCTTCTATATCATCATGAATTAAGGAAAAATTATGTAATAATTCGATTGCCGCTGCAGCCGCAAGTGCATTTTCCCATTTTCCCCCAGCAGTCTCCGTGGTCAGTAATAAGATCAAAGGTCGAATTCTTTTTCCTTGGGATGTATGATTTGGTTCTTCTTCCCCCAATCCAAGGTGGTAACTCAGCATTTTATTTAGTGAGGTATCCTGATCAATTTTTGTTAAGGCCAGGATTTCCTTCATTTTATTTTCAATTTTGGGAAGTGCAATATCCGAAAATTCGGAAAATTTCATTTTTTCTCCGCTTATCGCTTTATGAGCTTCGCGTTTTTCAAATCGTCCAAATTTTCCAACCCAGCGCCAAACATACAAATTTTGATTAAATTCGCTGTTTCATAAATTAATTCGCTGACATTTCTCTCTGAAATGGTGGCAGCCTTTAGGAATGGTCCCGCCATTCCTCCGGCAGTTGCACCGAGAGCGATAGATTTTGCGATGTCTAACCCAGAACGCAAACCACCCGAAGCAAAAATGATCATGTCAGGGACTGATTCTTTTACCATCAAAATTGATTCTGCAGTGGGAATCCCCCAGTCAATAAAGCTACCTGCCAAGCGTCTTTGGGTAGGGGTTTTCGCTCGATACATTTCTACTTGTGACCATGAAGTACCACCAGCTCCTGCAATATCAATCGCACTTATCCCAACGTTTGCCAATTTTCGGGCTGTCTCACCAGAGAATCCCCACCCGACTTCTTTCGCTATGACGGGCACGTCAAGACTTGTGCAAACCTTTTCTATTTTGTTTAATAATCCTTTAAAATTTGTGTCTCCCTCAGGCTGTACTGCCTCCTGGAGCGAGTTCAAATGAAGGATAAGTGCATCAGCTTCAAGCATATCAATAGCACGAATGCAATCTGATGTTGTAAATCCGTAATTCAATTGAATTGCACCTAAATTTGCGAATAGCAATGCAGTCGGTGCTAAGGCCCTAAGCTGGAAACTTGGTTCCAATGATGGATTTTCAATTGCAGCACGCTGTGACCCCACCCCCATTGCAATTCCTGCTTCCTCGGCAGCTTTTGCTAGGTTGAAATTGATTTCCTTTGCCTCATCTGTCCCACCAGTCATGGAGGAAATAATTATTGGAAGTTGCAGGCTTTTCCCAAATAATTTTTGAGAAATTGATATATCGGTTAAATTGATATTTGGAAGGGCTTCATGAATAAAATAATATCGTTCAAGGCCGGTAGTTAAACTAGAAGACACCTCTTCTTCAAGATTTATTTTTATGTGGTCCGCTTTTCTGGAGCTCGTGTTCGTAACTTTTTTCATTAGATGGTGTTCCTGAAAATTGGATGTATATTACCAGTCAGAAAGATGACTGTCAACACGTGCTTGACACATATCTTATTCATATTAAAATATAGCCAAAATAGCCAGGATAACAGGAGGTTAAGAATGTCGGATGTATTTGAGGATGTTAGAGAAATTATTGTGGATCAACTTGGTTTGGATGAGGGTGATGTGACGATGGAATCTCGTTTTAGAGAAGACCTTGAAGCTGATTCTCTTGATATTGTCGAACTTATCATGGCGTTCGAAGATAAATTTGGTGGTGAGATTTCTGATGAAGATGCTCAGAACATTGTCACAGTTGGGGATGTAGTAAAATATCTTCAAAAGCAGCAGTAGGTTATTTCTTAAGATAATCCGGGTGTCAATCAATGACACCCGGTTATTTTTTAAGGTCCTAAGGGAAAAAAATAAAATTTCTTTGGATCCTATTTGTTTATCATTTCGGCGATTTCTTCGGGGTGGTCAGCAACAAAAACACCAGCTGCTTCAAGTGCCTTGACTTTTTCTGCAGCTGTACCTTCGCCTCCTTCTACAATTGCACCTGCATGTCCCATTCTTTTGCCTGGAGGAGCGGTCTTGCCAGCAATAAACCCGTAAACAGGTTTGGTCATGAATTTGCTGATGTAATCAGCTGCTCTTTCTTCATCCGATCCGCCAATCTCTCCTATCATTACTATCGTATCCGTCTTTGGGTCATCCTCAAAAAGAGAAAGCACATCAATGAAATTTGTCCCATTGATGGGATCACCACCGATTCCAACACATGTGCTGGCTCCTAAATTTTTTTCTTTTAAAGCATATAACACTTCATAGGTAAGTGTTCCAGATCTAGATACAACTCCGATATTTCCGGGAATTGCAATGTTCCCAGGGATTATTCCGACCTTTGATTCATCTGGTGTTAGTAATCCTGGACAGTTAGGACCAACAAGCCTCACCTTTTTCTGGTCCAAATAGTTTCTAACGCGCATCATATCTTGCACAGGGATACCTTCCGTCAAACAAACAATCAAATCTACACCCGCATCTCCGGCTTCATATAATGCATCAGCCGCGAATTTTGCGGGAACAAAAATGACACTCGTATTTGCGCCCGTTGCCTCTACTGCAATCTGGACCGAATCGAAGACAGGTACTTTTCCATCTAGAACCCATTCCCCTCCTTTTCCTGGTCTAGTGCCGGCTACTACTTGGGTTCCGTATTCGAGCATCTGCTGGGAGTGGAATAATCCCTCTCGCCCAGTAATTCCCTGAACAACAACGCGTGTGTTTTTGTCTATTAAAATGCTCATTATTGTTCTCCCTTTGCAGCAGCGACAGCTTTTTGGGCAGCATCCGCCAATGTTTGTGCAGTAATCATATTTGCATTAGCAAGCAATTTTTGTCCCTCTTCTGCATTTGTTCCCACAAGACGTACAATCATTGGGATTTTTGGTTTGACCTCGTCGAGCGCGGCAAGAATTCCCTTGGCAACAAGATCTCCACGTGTAATTCCTCCAAATATATTAAATAATACAGCTTTGACATTTGGATCTTTGAGAATAATACGCAATGCTGCTGCAACTTTCTCTTCATTTGCTCCACCGCCAATGTCAAGAAAATTGGCTGGTTCACCGCCGAAATACTTGATGATATCCATTGTGGCCATTGCTAAGCCAGCCCCATTTACCATGCATCCAATTTCCCCATCAAGTTTGATATATGTCAGACCATAATTTTTAGCTTCAGTCTCTGATTCTGCTTCTACATCTAGATCTCGTTCCGCTTCTATTTTGGGGTGGCGGAATAAGGAATTATCGTCAATAATCATTTTTCCATCGACTGCCAGTAAATGACCATCGCCAGTGATAATGAGCGGGTTTATTTCGGCTAAAGTCGCGTCATATTCCTTATATGCTTGCCACAAACCATGAGCAACAATATTAAATTCCTGCCATTGTTCTCTGGGCATTTCAATCCCCACTGCAAGATTAAGTATTTGAAAATCTTGCAAACCCAACAGAGGGTCTATGTGTACTCTAATGATCTTTTCAGGGCTTTTTGCAGCGACTTCTTCTATGTCGACCCCTCCCGCGGAGGATGCCATGAAGACAGGTTTCCTAGCAGAACGGTCATTGGTAATTCCTAAATAAATTTCTTTTTTAATATCTGCTGCTTCATCTATTAGAACTTTTCGGACCGGTAGGCCCTTGATCTCTAGTTTTAATATGTGTTCAGCCATCTTTTCGGCTTCTTGGGGGGTGCTTGCCAGCTTGATTCCCCCTGCTATTCCTCTTCCGCCAACTAAAACTTGCGACTTAACAACAACGCGTCCACCTAGTTTTTCAGCAATTGCCCTTGCTTCAGATGGGGTGGACGCTACTTGCCCTTTTGGAATTGGGACACCAAATTCTGCAAATATTTTTTTAGATTGATATTCGTGTAATTTCATTCAGCCATCTCTTTTATTGCCCGCAGGCGAGGTATTTTGTTAGCGCGAAGATTATACCATGCACAAACTCCCCCAGATTTTTGATAATTGATTGGTTCCATTATTCAGAATATTTTTTAAGTTGGGTAATTTCGTGTGGGTTTAATTCTCGGTATTGCCCTGGTTTCAAATTGCCTAATGTCAAAGTGCTTATTCTTGTTCTAATGATTTTGACAATAGGCAGACCAAGTTGCCGAGCTGTTTCGCGAATTTGTCGTTTTCGTCCCTCTGTCATGATGATTTTTAGCCAGGCACCCTTTCCATGAAACTTCTCGATAGATACATCCACTGATTTTGTACGGTACCCATCATCTAGTACAACTCCTCTTGTCCATGTTTTTAATTGCTCTGGATCAGGCCGCTTAGCTACTAAAACCCGATATTCCTTTTCATGGTGGTATCGAGGATGCGTTAATATATTTGCCAATTCACCATCGTTTGTTAGTAAAATTAATCCCTCGCTTTCAATATCGAGTCTTCCAACCGGGAATAATCTTTCCTTATTCGGTACAAATTCAAGCACCGTTTTCCGTTGATGCTCTCTTTTTGTACTAGATAAAATCCCCCTTGGTTTATAGATGGCAATATAAGTATGTTGTTTGATAACTTCAATTAATCTTCCATCAAGTCTGATTTGGTCTCTGTTTGGATCCGCTTTCTCTCCTAATTTTACACTCCTACCGTTTACAGTTACTCTGCCGGCAAGAATTAGGTTCTCGCAGGATCTTCTCGACCCATAACCAGCGTTAGATAAGATTTTTTGGACTCGCTCCTGGTTCATTCTATTCTTTCAATACGTGATTGTCTAAGGGAAGCTCAGGTTGTTTTTCAGTATCGCTTAATTCGATCGCGGGTTTGAGATTTCCCAAATCAATTTTTGGCAAATCTCTTATAGAAGCCAGACCAAAATATTGAAGAAATTCTGGAGAGGTCCCATATAAAATAGGTCTTCCTGGTCCGTCACTTCTTCCAACTTCTTCAATTAACCCTTTTGAAAGCAAGTTGCGAATTACACTATCGGAATTTACGCCTCTTATGGAATCAATACTTGGCCTTGTAATGGGTTGCTGATAAGCCAGGATTGCCAATGTTTCTAGAGCAGCTAAACTAAATCTAGCCGTATATTCTAATTGTAAAAAATTCTCAACCTCTTCAGAAAGCTCTGGTGCAGTGGTGAGTTGATATCGCCCTTTATTTTCCTGTAAACGAATTCCTCTTTTTGCGAATTGCTCACTAAGAGAGTTTAGAGCTGTTTGAACGTCCGATATAGACAATCCCAACGCCTCAGCGATTTGTCTTGGATGAGCATAGGAGGGGGAAACAAACAAAAGTGCCTCCACTTTGGCTTGGAGTGATAAAATTTTACCTTCTTCTATTGATTTCTCTTTAATATCAGACATGCTATAATTCTGCTTGATTCCGATCTAGGATTTTTATTCTATGAGATTATACCAGTTGGTAAAAAAAGCTGTCAGGCCTTTATTAATTTTCGGATTATTTCTTATAGTTTCGGGGTGTAACCCGATTAAATCCTCTTCGTCTGTCGTCAATATTTTTATCGAGGCTGATGATAATACTCTTGAATTAGAAGTAAACTCAGGTACAACTGTCCGTGAAGCACTTGCCCAGGCAGGAATTGAAATTAATACTCTTGATAAAAGCGATCCGCCTTTTTATACGGTTCTCCAGAATGGAGATTCTATTGAAATCACACGAGTGCAAGAACAATATATTGTTGAACAGCAGGTGATTCCTTATGAAACGCAATTATTAAGAAACGAATCTCTACCGGAAGGAGAGCAGAGACTGATCCAACCGGGTCAAAATGGCATCCAGGAAATTACTTATAGAATTCTTCTGGAGAACGGGGAAGAAGTAAGCCGCACAGTATCTACAACAGTTGTAATAAATCCCGCGACACCTGAAATTGTTATGATTGGCAGTCAGGCTCCATTTACTATTTTCCCAATACCGGGAATCCTGGCTTATATCTCTGCTGGAAACGCATGGATAATGAGAGAAAATACGGGGGTGAGGGAACCGATCGTCACGACTGGTGATCTTGATGGGAGGATTTTTTCAATTTCACCCAATGGACGGTGGTTGTTGTATACGCGGACGGCAAATGATGATGAATCAATCAACTCCCTTTGGGTAACAAGAATTGATTCAAATGAAGGTGAATCTTTTGATTTGGGAATTAGGAATGTAATTCATTTTGCCGATTGGATTCCTGGTTCCAACACAGGAATCGGATATTCAACTGCAGAGGTAATTCCTGGTCCTCCGGGCTGGGAGGCGGATAATAATTTATATTTTATTAATTTTAGCGAAGAGTCTGGATGGACGTCCTCTCCGAGGGAATCATTAGAATCAAATTCTGGGGGTCTTTATGGGTGGTGGGGAACTGATTTTGTTTATTCTAGTGATGGTGATAATTTAGCCTATACCAGACCCGATGGTTTTGGATTGGTTGATTTAGACAATAATGTTTTACAACCAAAATATAAAGCCCTGTCAGTTCAAACGAGAAGTGATTGGGCTTGGTCTCCGCCACTTGGCTGGTCTCCTGATTCAAATTTTTTGTTTTTCATAGACCACGTTCCTCAAGAAGGCGTTCCTGTGGACGAAGATTCTCAAGTATTTAATCTTGCTGTATACCCATTTATAGGTGGTGGACCAGTAACTATTGTTCCGGACGTTGGGATGTTTGCCTATCCAGTGCCATCACCGACCAGAGAATTAGCTTCAGGCGAAAAAACTTATTCAGTTGCATTTTTGAGTGCCTTAAATCCGAGGCAAAGTAGAACTAGCAACTACCAACTTATGCTTATGGAACGCGATGGTTCTAATTTAATAAAATTATTTCCTGGTGAGAGTGGACAAGGAATTTCTCCCCATAAATTTTATTGGTTACCTTGGTACGCAGTAGACGACTACCCGTTTTACCTTGCATTAATATATAAAGGGGATTTGTGGTTGGTTGATGCTGATTCTGGGGGTGCACAACAATTAACCGGAGATGGTTTGATAACAGCCATAGACTGGAATTAAGGAGTATTTTTATGAGAGTACTGATTACCGGAGCTGCTGGTTTTTTAGGGTCTCATCTTTGTGACTATTTTTTATCCAAAGGTCATGAGGTCGTAGGGATGGACAATTTTATAACAGGCAAGCATGAAAACCTTGCACATCTTGGTGGTGACCCAAAATTTTCATTTATCCTGCATGATGTCTCAAATTATATTTTCGTCCCAGGAAAAATAGATGCTGTTCTTCATTTTGCATCGCCTGCAAGTCCTAATCCCAATTCCCCAGTAGGCTATGTTAATCTTCCTATCCAAACTATGAAAGCGGGTGCTCTTGGTACCCACAACACACTAGGTGTTGCAAAAGCAAATAATGCTAAATACCTTCTGGCTTCTACAAGTGAAATTTATGGCAATCCACTCGAACATCCTCAAAAAGAGTCTTATTGGGGTAATGTGAATCCAATTAGCACTCGATCGGTTTATGATGAGGCTAAAAGATTTGCAGAAGCCTTGACAATGGCTTACCATCGCTATCATGGGGTAGACACCGGAATTATTCGTATTTTTAATACATACGGTCCAAGAATGCATATTGATGATGGAAGGGTTGTGCCTAATTTTGTCACACAAGCGGTAAAAGGACAGCCTCTGACAATATATGGAGATGGCCACCAAAGTAGGTCGTTTTGTTATGTCGATGACTTGATCAGAGGAATTTACCTCTTATTGGAAGCGGACGAACATTACCCGGTAAATGTTGGAAACCCACATGAATTAACTATCCTCGAATTTGCTAATGTAATTAATAAGTTAACAGCTAACAAGGCTGGAGTAAAATTTAACCGGAGCAGGAGAGCCGAAGGCGATCCTGAACGCAGGCAGCCGGATATTTCACTTGCCAAAAAGTTATTGAATTGGGAACCGATCATTCCTTTGGAAGAAGGTTTAATTAAAACAATCGAATATTTTAAAGAGGAATTAAGCAAAGAATGATTATTTTGAAGGATACGAAAGAACGGTCCCGATTTTTAAAATTTGCAGTGGTAGGAACCATTGGTTTTGGTGTGGATGTATTGGTCTATAACTTGGTTAGATCAACATTTGGGGTGTCGGCAGAATTATCAAGTGTTATTTCATTTTGCGCTGCGGTTATCAGTAACTTTTCATTAAATAGGTTTTGGACTTATCCTGATTCGAGGTCAAAACCTATTGCAGGTCAACTAATTCAATTTGCAGTTGTGAACGTTATTGGGTTAATTATTCGAACGGTTATTTTTTCACTTATCAAAGACCCTTTGGTAACCATGTTCGGAGTTATTCACCGGGGTACATATTTGGGTTTTTCTGCTCGTGAGATTGGTGAAAATTTATCATTAGCAATTGTTGTGGTCATAGTTATGTTTTGGAACTTTTTTATTAATCGTTTCTGGACATATAATGACATTGAATAGCCAAACGAAAAAATTGTATGTTTTTAAGGATATTATGATGGTAAAAGTAAAAAGACCTGTTCCAATTTATACTACTGCTGGAGATCTCGAAGCATATATGGTGTATCCAAATATCTTTAGTCTAACAGGTGAATGGATCGGATTTGTAACTATGGATAGAGAGGTGTATTCTGTTCATGGCGAATATGTTGGATGGATCAGTGATGACCCAAGAATTTTGCGAAAAAGATCCTATAATTTCGATAAACCGCGTTTAACTCCTCCACCACAACCCGAAAAATTGCTCGTTCCACCGGGTGGTCCTTTGGCACCGATGATGTCGGAATTGAGTTTTGATATCATCGATGTCCTTGAAGAAGAACCTGAAAAGCTCCCAACTGTAGATGCTGGTGAATTTCGTGAAGACATGGATTAAAAATGGAAATTGACGCAAAACCCTCTGCCAGTTCTCGGATTACATTGACTCAATTGATGCAAATCGAGCAGTCAAATTCTCAAGGGAATGTACATGGAGGGTGGATTATGAAATTGGTGGATGAGGCTGGTGCTCTAGCTTGCATGCGACACGCCCAAAAGCGGGTAGTCACAGTAGCGGTGGACAGGATGACATTCAGCCAACCTATAAAAATTGGGGATCTGGTGATTTTAGAAGCAGAGGTAAGTTACGTTGGCAGGACATCCATGGAGGCTGAGGTCAAAGTATTTGCAGAAAATCCCGTATCGGGCACAAAAATAGCAACAAATACAGCATATCTTGTTTATGTTGCATTAGATAGCTTCGGCAAGCCAGTGGAGGTACCGAAATTAAGACTGGAGTCAGATTATGAGCGAGAGCGGTTCGTAGAAGGCAAGAAGCGGCAAGAGTACCGAATTGCTCAAATGAATTTGGTGAAAGAAAAGCAGTAGACTATGACCGATAATAAATTAATACCCAATCATCATGAAGAAACAAATGCTGAGCAGGCACAAGAATTAAGCGCATCTGAAGGCATTCCTTCACATATCCGCTCAATACGTGATTTGATCGATACTGTGACTGGAAGAAATTTACAGGATTTTGAGGGCGGAGATGCAGGATTTGCTGACCAATGGCCTTTTCCATTCTTGGCACTTGTTGGTCAGAAAGAGATGAAGTTAGGATTGTTATTATCCCTTATAAATCCAAATGTAGGCGGAGTTTTGCTAATAGGTCCGCGCGGAACTGGGAAAACCACTGGTGTGCGTAGTTTAATAGATTTGATGCCGTATGTTTATGAAAGCAATTGTTATTATGGGTGTTTGGAGGAAGACGTAGAAATTGGAGGAATAGATGCTCTTTGTCCGCTTTGTGTGGAAAAATATGCCAAAGGAGAGAAGTTATCCTCGCTCCGTCCTGCAAAATTGGTTGAGCTTCCATTAAATGCAAAAATGGAGGATGTTTTAGGTACAGTCGACGAACGTTCTGCAGCCCATGCAAAAATGCGGGTAAAGCGCGGTATTCTTTCCTATGCAGATCGGAATCTTCTTTATATTGATGAAGTGAATTTGCAGATTCACCCTTATCGGAACCATGAATCCGGAGGAAGGGTCGTTAAGACCCCAAATCCTTGATCGCTTTGGGTTACGTCTTTTTGTAAAAGGCTTGGAAGATTTGGATGAACGGTATGAAGCTTACAAGAGGTCTGCAACTTATTTATCCAACCCCAAAAAAGTTGTGGATATGTATGCTGAGGATACACTTATCGCACGAGAAGAATTATTAAATGCAAGGAAAATTCTTCCAGAAGTTGATTTACCATCTGATATTGCTAAGATTGGGCTTGCATTGATTAAAGAATTGGGTATCGCCTCAATTCGAGCTGAGATTACTTTGTTTGAAGCAGCCAGAGCTTTGGCTGCTGCTGATGGGAGGGTAGAAGTAACAAAAGAAGATTTGTACCAAATTGCCCCTATGGCATTAAGATTGAGGCGATCGAAATTTATTGAAAAATACTTCCAAGACCAGCATTCTGAAGAAGATGAAATTTTAAAGTCAATGGAAAAATTTTCTGACAAGGAAAATGCAAAATGACACCAATGAGGGTAATTGGTGGATCTGCCAAAGGCAGAAAACTTAAGTTGGTATCCGGTTTGAGTACTAGGCCTATTACTGATCGGGTTAAAGAATCTCTTTTTAATATCATACGTATGGATGTTGTTGGTTGTAATTTTTTGGACTTATTTGCTGGTACAGGAAGTGTTGGAATAGAAGCTTTAAGTCGAGGGGCAAAATATGTCCGTTTCTTAGATTTAAATCGCAGGGCAATTCAAGTTATCCGTGAAAATTTGGCTTTGGTTGACCTCGAAGAGGGAAGCGAAGTGTTTCAGATGGATGCTTTTACGATGATATCTCGAAACCCAGATGTTCGATTCGATTATGTCTTTATTGCCCCACCGCAATATAAAGAAATGTGGAAAAAGGCTTTGGTTTCTTTAGATGCTCAACCAGCGTGGTTGGTTGATGATGGATGGGTAATTGTTCAAATTGACCCCAAAGAGTTTGAGGATGTCAGATTGGAAAACCTATCAATTTTTGACAAAAGGCGATATGGGAATACTCTTTTAGTGTTTTTTGAACGGGAACCATCCGATGGATGAAGTTAACCTTTCAAAAAAAGCTATATACCAAGCTTTTCCGGGAATACCAGATTCCGAGGCGGATAAACTTATTCGGGCTGGAAAGGTAATGGTTTATCCTCCTGAAACTAAATTATGCCTTGAGGGAAAAATCGAGGATATATTTTATGTAATTCTAACGGGAAATGTCGTTGTTACAAAACAGATTAATAATACCGATAACCGTTTATTGAAAGAGTTAAAACCCGGTGATTTTTTTGGCGAAATGGGACTAATCCACGACGCACCCCGCGCTGCAACGGTTACCACACTTGGAGAGACCACAGTACTAGAAATTGACAAATTAGGCTTTAATGATGTTTTGCACCAAAGCAGTACGGTTTCATTGGCTATGGTCAGAGAAGTGAGCCGGCGATTGCGCGAAAATGATGAAATGGCAATTGAGGACTTGCGCTTAAAGGCAGGGGAGCTTGCTGAAGCTTATCAGCAATTGGCGGAATTAGATTTAGCTAGAAGAGAATTTTTAACCACAATTGCACATGAATTAAGGACCCCGCTAACTTCAGCCAATGGCTACCTTCAGATGATTCAGATGGGGTTTTTGCAGGGGGAAGATTTAAAAAAAGCACTTGATACTGTTACAAATAATTTGCAGCGTATTGTTGGATTAACAAATGATATATTATTTCTTCAGGAAATGGACTTAATATTTTCAGAGTTCGAACTTATCGATGTGAATTCTATGATGAACGAAATTGTTAAGAAGGAATTAGACCATGCAATCCAAATGGGTGTTCAAATAGAATTCGTAGAAAATGTTTCTCTGCCAAAGGTTTTTGGCGATAAAAAAAGCCTTGAACGCACTTTTCTTGCTTTGGTGAATAATTCAATAAAATTTAGCCTTAATGGTGGAGAAGTAAATATTTATATCTTGGAGGATGACCAATATATTTGGGTCCATATCCGTGACCAGGGAATTGGAATACCAGAGGAAAACTTAACTAATATTTTTGAACGGTTTTGGAGAACCGAAGAATACGAGGGGCATCTCTTCGATGGGGTTGGATTGGGTTTGTCAATAGCCAAGCAGGTTATTGAACAGCATAATGGATTAATTAAAGTTCAGAGTCAAGGTGGTAAGGGTGCTTTATTTAAAGTTGGACTGCCAAAAACAATTTCAGAATTAGGATAAAATAAGTTAAGAATTTTCCCCTGTTTCTTCATCCATCCTGGGTAGGGAATCTGTAGGCGTGTTGGATTTTTCTTTAAATTTTTGATCTTCTTGGATAAACATTAATGGGGTATTCGCTAATAGAATTAAATCATTTGAGAATAGTTGGGCTTCTGTAATTCTTTTATTATTTAGGTAAGTCCCCCCGGTTGAGTTTTTATCCCGTATAAAATAAGCACCATCTCGCTGAACTATTTCTGCATGGTGTCTAGATACTAGAACATCTTGAATGACAAGATCATTATCGAGTTTCCGACCAATGGTCGTTAATTCCTTGAGAATTGGAAATGCTTGGGCATTCAAAATAAGATAAGCAGTTTTTATTTGAGATTTTTCTTCGGCCATTATCTATCCTCTATGTTGGCAAAGGTTACAAATCATTTTGATTCGTCAAATTATTTTCATCAAAATTTTTTAAATTTCTAGTATGTTTCTGTGAACCGTCCATAAGTGAAGCGCCTTTATACATAAACATAATTGGGGTATGGGAAATTTGAATGATATCCCCAGCGAAAAGTTGGCCAATGCTTATTTTTTTGTTGTTAAGAAAAGTCCCACTGCTTGAATTGATATCTACTAGTAAAAATTGGCTATCGATATAGCGAATTTCGGCATGAAATCTTGAAACAGTAGGATCGTTGAGGACAAGGTTGTTATCTAAATTCCTTCCAATTGTAAAGACTTTACTTTCAATTGGGAAAATCATGCCACCTAAAACCAGAAATGCTTCCTCAGGAACCTTTTCATCTTCTTGACTATTTTTCAAAGGGTCAAAATGATTCTCAGCGCTCACAATTTTTCCAATACCCATGACAGTTAAATTAATACTAGTTTATAAGATTTTGAACTAAATGGCAACTATTTATATCTATTCATCAAACATAATCAATATTTCGCCTTTTTGATTGTATTTATAATGAGCATATAAGATTGATTTCGATTTTTTGTTTTCCAAGATTTTAGGAACTATGGTCATTAAGTCGTCTACAGCTGGTAATTGTTCAATCATTTTGGGATCTATCCACTCTAAATCCCCTTCCTTTGATCGAGTAAAATTGCCATTTCCTACACTGCCTCTAAAAACGAACAGGCAAATACCTGGATCTTGATTGGTATCAATAGATATGATCAGTCTCAATATTGGGTCTATTAGTTCAATTCCAGTTTCTTCTAAAAATTCCCGCTTGGCTGCCGCGATAACTGACTCGCCTTGTTCAATGTGTCCCCCAATACCATTGTATAAATTCGCCCATATCTTTTTATCTGGGGCTCCTTTTATAAGGAGAATTTTATCCTCGCGTATCGCGAATACCAACACGCGAGGGATAAATTGATATCTGCCAGATTTGAAGTTCTGATTTTCTGCATGCATTAATCTGCTAGATCAGTTGTATCTTCACCCTCTTGGTCTCCAGAGATTATTTTTGTGTAAGAGGATAGGCTCGGAAGGTATCGAACTGGGTTTATATATTTTTGAACGTAACCTTTTGTATCGGCTATAGAGAGAGATTCAAAAAGTTGTGTAAATTGGCTTTCCCAAGCTAGGCTAATAGCAGATTTGTCCTCTTCTGAGAGGTCCCAAATGTCTTTTTTGAAGGCTCCAATAGCTCGCTTTCGGGACTTATAGTAGAACTGGTCATCTGTCATACCTGGCTTTCTTTCATTGGCATGGTTTTCGTCGAGATAGGCATACATCTTATTTACTAAATCTTTTGGTGCATGGTCATAAAATATATTCTGGAAGTTTGTAGCTAGATGGACTTCACAAGCTTCAGCTTCTACGAATTTTCCAAAGGCATTTTGAGGAAGTGTTGATGCTCCATGCTGGACAGCTCCAGCCATTCCATAATCGGTGCGAGCAATTTGGCTTAGTTTCTTTAGAGTGTCAAAATCAACGCTAACCTGGGCAATTGATCCGTCTGGGAGCACAACACCACCATGTGAAGTTCCTGTTTGGATGCTGATTTTGCTTAAACCAACCGCCTCATTTCCTTGCTCGGATAATTTTTTAATGTAGCCATCGGTATACGCTCTAAGTTCCTCCTCGTTTGAATTATGTCCACCCACCTCACCAATCTCTCCACCGACTGAAATTGTTACGCCTGCTGGTTCATGTTTTCGAATAAATGCTGTTAGCTCTGCGGACAGGGAAGAATTAACCTCTTGCTGTTCTGATATCGTTTGTTTGGAAAGGTCTACCAATGTCGAGGTATCAATATCAATATTGTAAAACCCAGCATGAATTGCCTCAGTCGTCAGCTCCTTAACAGTTGAGATTTCTTGATCAGGATTATCCTTGTATCGTCCAGCCGAAATTTGAAAATGGTCACCTTGGAGAAAAACTGGACCAGAATATTCTTCTGAAATCGCCGCTGCTAAAATGTTCGTTGCGTATTCTGATGGGCGTTGATCTGTATACCCAATTTCTGATCTAGCAATTTCAAAAATTAGTGCACCGGCGTTTATTTTCTTTGCTACATTAAATACGACCCTAGCAGCATAATAAGATAAAACACGTAAGTTAATGGCAGGAACTGTAAAAACAGGAGCAATATCACCTTTACCACGTGCAATATATAGATCGTGGATTGAAGCGGGGAAAATCCCCAAATCTAAAGCTGCCCCTCGTATTAAAAACCTCGCAACCGCTGCTCTCGTATTTTTTTCAAGTGCTGAAATTCGAACCAGTTTTAGTATATTGGTTTTTAGTACATCGAAATTAGTTACCTTTACTGAATTTTGATCTGCCTCAAGAGAATTTTCTACCAAATTAACTAAATCAAGTAATTCTGTGTTCATTGTTCCATCCTTATTTATTAAAAATGTTTAAATTTCCCATTTCTGGGTATTTTACCATTGCTTTATCATGTTTTATATTATTTGGTTCATTGGTGGTTCTCAGGTATAATATTTGCGTATTCTATGATTGCGTTATATATCCACAAGGAGGATGATAATGAGCGACCTGTTTGACAAGGTAACATCTGGTCAAGATCCTTTGACCAAACTTATAGGAAAAATACCTGGTTTTAAGGGGTATATTGAGCGATCGAGCCGACGATCTGCCGATAAACTGCTGAGGGATCAAATTACTAACCAGTATAGTATTGTACGAAAGCGTGTAGGTGAAATTCAACAGGATTTGGCATCCTCTGGTGATTTAATGTATTTAGATGATCTGGAAACTGCAGCAACCAAATTACAAACTTTTATTGATAAAGTGTCGGGTGCCTCTTATGGATACTCAGGCTTTTTTGATGCCATTAAGATTAATGAGGAAGAATTAGCAAAAATTTACGAGTTTGATGCTGCCCTGTTAGAATCTGCCGACGAGGTTGGGCGAGCTGTTGAAAACATTGAGGCTTCTATTGGCACCGATGGGTTGCCGGCAGCCATCAGGCATCTGGTTGGACTTTCAAGGAATTTAGTCTCAACCTTTGACCAGAGAGACGAAGTAGTCTCAGGCATAAGTTAGTTGGTTTGAAAATTTAGGAGGACTAAAATGGCAAGAATTTTTGATGTTATCGAATATCCAAATGAAATGCGGGAGGAGTTGGTTCACAGGTTTCCCGAAACAGGTTCTGGGGATTTTAGGATTGGGTCACAGGTAATTGTAAGAGAATCTCAGACCGTCGTTTTCTTTCGCGATGGACAAGCGCTCGATCAATTTGGTCCTGGTCGACATACAATTGCCACTGCGAACATCCCGAAGGTTATTGACTTTGTTGGAAAAGCATTTGGAAACCGCACACCATTTACCGCTGAGGTTTATTTTGTTTCGATGCGAGAATTCCTTGATCGAAAATGGGGTACTCCACAACCTATTCCAATGCAAACTCCAGGTATAGGTTTGGGGTGGCTATTGCTGCAAGGCTTTGGCACATTTGCTTATGAAGTTAAAGATCCACAGCAATTTGTTACACAAGTGGTTGGAACGCAAGGAGCATATCGTACAGCTGATATTGAGAATGATCTAAAATCCAGAATATTGAGAAGTCTCTCGGATATGCTCGGAGAAATGAAAGGTAAATATCAATCTGTTCAGGATTTGATTGGTCTACAAGAGGAACTTGGTGCAGGAGTTAGGGCCAAAACTCAAGACGATTTTGAAGCCAGAGGGTTACTTCTCAAATCTTTTGTTATCGCGAATCTTAATCCATCCAAAACAACTGCGGACGATCTCCGAGCCATGGGTTTGCTAGATACTGCAACCTATACTCAACTTCAGGCAGCTGATGCAATGAGAGATGCTGCCCAGAATCCGAGTGGAGGTGCGGGATTAACAGCAGGCATTGGAGCTGGGATGGGCATTGGTAATTTAATGAATCAAACGCTTACAGGTAAAGGACAACAACAAACCCAATCTGGAACTGAAAGTGCTCCTGTGATGCCGGATGTTATGACTCCATCTGAGGCTGCTGCATTTTTGAAAGTGTCGGAAGAAGATGTAGTAGCTGCGATTGAGGCTGGCGATTTGAAAGCCCGAAAGTTGGGGAATGCATTTAGAATTAGTAAAACTGCCCTCGAGGAATTTCTAAACGGATAAAAAATATTCGAAAAAAATTCATACTTGCAACCGTGGATTAATTATTAAAAACCCTTCGGTTGCAAGTTTTTTATTTTTACTAGAGATTTTTCATATGTTACCATATGAAAACAGTACTACTGGAGTTCATAGTTTTTTCTGGGACAAGTATCAATAGTTTTGAATTTGGATTTATTAATGAAACCGACAAAGAAAATTTCTAGCGCGCAATTAAAAAAGAGGAAGCCAATCAGAATTCTTATGCAGTGGTTGGCTAGATTTCTTTTCTGGATGTTAACTAATTTTCAAATAGAAGGTCAGGAAAATTTTCCAAAAAGCGGGCCCCTGCTTATGGTCGGAAATCATTTTAGTATTGTTGATATTGCTGCATTTGTTCGGGCCGCACCTTATCCTATGGAATTTATTGGTGGGGCGGTTTTTGCGAATGCACCAAAATTCCTTGCATTCTTACCGCGTTTGTGGGGGTATCTTCCTGTGTATAGGGGAACAGGATCCCATTTCGCCCTTCGCGAAGCAGAAAAAGTTTTAAATTCCAATGGGGTTTTGGCGATATTTCCAGAAGGCGGAAGTCATGGAAGAATGCTGAGGCCACCACGACCGGGAACAGCCTTTTTGGCCGTAAGGACCAATGCACGTGTCCTTCCGGTAGGATTGATTGGAATGGATGAGGTGTTTTCATCATTGGCAAAATTTAGACGACCAAAGGTGATGATTAGAATTGGAAATCCAATTGGTCCATTTGAAACAACTGGAAGAGGAATACAAAGAAGGGAGCAGTTGGAGGAAATTGGGAATATTATTATGAAAAGTATTGCGGATCTAATTCCCAAAGACAAACATGGATATCTATCAGACGATCCCGAAATTAGAGCTCAGGTAGTAGACTACCCATGGGAGGACAAACCAGAAGGTGAAGTTGGACCTATGAATGTCAGGTAAGAAATGGTGGAAATCTTTTTAATAGCTCGAGGATAGCAATAATCCTGGTTAGGGTAAATAGTATCAAAGAAATTAATAGCATAATTGATGCGCTTATGAACGTGGTTCCAAGATCATTTTCTAGCGAGCTGTAAATGAATAATGGAAGAGTCTGTGTCCTTCCTCTCAGGTTACCGGCAAATAGTATTGTTGCACCAAATTCTCCTAATGACCGCGCCCAACTGAGAATTAATCCAGAAATTATTGCTTTGTAGCTCAATGGTAGTATTATCGTTCGGAAGATACACCAGTTGGATGCACCGTCGATTCTTGCTGATTCTTCTAATTCTTTTGGGATTGTGCTAAAACGGTTTTGTGCAGATCTAATATAAAAAGGTGCTCCAACAAAAATTTGCGCAATAATCACAGCTATTGGGGTAAAGGTTATTTGGAGTCCTAAGAAATTAAAGGCAGCTCCCAGTAACCCTCTTCTCCCGAATGTGCTTAAAAGAGCCAATCCTGCAACAACTGGGGGCATAACAATCGGTAGTTCAATAAAAATCGAAATAATTCGTTTTAAAATATTTTTCTTCCTGGCTAAATTGTATGCCAGTGGAGTTCCTAGTATAAAGATAATAAAAACACTAATTGCCGTAGTAAATAAACTTAAAGTAAGCGGTGTGATGATTTCATAGAATACAGAATCATGATTGGTGCTTTTAATTGTTATTGCCCGGATTATTAACGATAGACAAAAAATGCTTCCTACAGATCGACTGTTTTTTACTGTGGTTGAGGGTTGCATTTAACAAATCTTTCAATAAATATTTATCCTAAATTATACCAATCTATTCTTTAACAAATGATTGGGCGATAGTTAGCATTAGGGTTTTTCTCCAAACCCCCATTTCTTTATTATTAATTGACCATTCTCGCTTAAAACAAAATCCATAAAATCTTCTGCTAGTTTTTGGTTATGGTTACTTTTCAAAATTGCAATCGGATATTGGGCTGTAATATTTTGTTGAAATGGAATAGGGATACCCAACAATAATGCGGAGTTCTGAGGAGTAATATCAGATGAGTAGACAATACCAGCATCTGCCTCGCCTAAGGCAATTTTGGTTACCACTTGTCTGACATTTGCTTCTTCCGAAGCTAAATTCTTATACAGCTTTAACTGTTCAGTGTTGGACAAATTATTTTTAATTACTTGATCGCTATATTCTCGAATAGGTGTTTTAGGAACTGCTAAAACCAATCGGATATTGGGTTGAGTTAAATCCTTGAGCTCCTGGATATTTAGAGGATTTTCGAACGGGACTACGATAATAAGATTGTTGGTAGCAAAGATAGCTGGTAATTCAAAAATTTCTCCAGCATTTTGAATTAGATCCATTTGAAATTCATTCGCAGAAGCAAAAATATCACCCGAAACCCCCTCGAGAATTTGAGCCGCCAATTGGGAGGAACTTCCGAAACTCAATGCAATATTGGTATCGGGGTGTTTGCTTTCAAATTCATTTACCAAATCTTCGAAAACATTTGTTAAAGATGATGCAGCAAAGATAACTAACTCATTTTTCTTTGTATCATTTTGTATTGAGCAGCTGGTAGTAGCAACACAAACGAAAAGAAGTGAATATTGAATAAATTTCCTTGCCAACAAAATCGCCTCAATCATTCTTTCTTTTAGATTTCTTCTTTGCTTCTCGCAATCTAGCGAGAGTATCGTATTCTGCATCAGACGGTATCGATTTGTCTTTTTCTTTGTTACTTGGTTTAAGAGCTTGGTTGGTATTGCTAATCAGTTCGGATACCTCTGTTTTATCCGTTTCTTTGAGTGTATCTTGGCGGCTTTGGGCTCGGCCTTTGGCATCAAACAGACCCTCTAATATTTTTGTTTCTTTGTTCTCTACTGGTGATTTCCGACGGATCTTCTCACCTGCCCATGATATGGCTTTCGAAATATCTTGTTTATTGAGAATTAATCGACGAAGTGCAACATCGATTGGAAATAATAACGTTGCTATAAGGAGTAAGGGTCTCCAAATTTCGACGGCGTATGAGGAGGATGTTAAGTTATGAGCAAAAGCATCTTGAGCACTTCCAAGAGCGCCACCGCCGGTAGGGTAAGCCAATTCATTTAATTTAGCCATATTAATACCCTCAACTTTATATTCGGGAGAATATGGTACTACCAGTCCTAATGTTTGTTGCCCTAGGGATCGGAGATTTTCATCATTCGCGCCCAATCTAATTAAATAACTTCCCGTTTCGGATATGTCGAATTTTCCTTGGTAACTTCCAGAACCAATTTGTTCCAACTCTATCTCCGTTGAGGTAAGTGATGGATTAATTATTGTAGCGCTGGCTTGAACAAAATTTTGCGGGTTGCCATAATCGTCTTTTACTGTCAAGGTTACAACACCAGAATTATTCTCGATTTTTGCTGTAGCTTCGATGTAATCTGATTTTGGTTCGGGCAAAACCCAACCTACAAGTTGTCCGGCAAACTTGGAAAAGTTTTCCCACTCGATCCAATTCGTTCCCCATTTGCCTTTTAAGTCAGAAGTCCAGGCAGCTGACCTGCCTAATCCATACTGCCAGGTGGCTAGCAATGGATCTCCTTTTGGGCTAATAAGGTCCAGGCGTGCTGCGGTCTTTGGAGTTGTACCGTTATAACCGAGAATGCCTGGAAGCGAGAATGTATCAATTCCTAAAAGCGACGGACCAGGTGATTCGGGAATGGGATAGAATGGTTCTTCAATGATGTATTCTCCTACAGATTGAACAGTTTCTTTCAAAAAAATGTCTGGAACACGGAGAATATCTTCTGCAGGATAGTATCGCCCTTTTCCTACCTCGCTTAATTTTTCAAGATACTCTGCAGAGCCACCACCAGCAGCAATAATGCTGAGTGTGATGCCTTTATCAGCCAATTCTTCCACCAGTGGGGTAAGGTCACCGGAGTTGGTCCATCCGTCTGTAAGTAGAATGATATGTTTTCGTTTGGCATCAATATTATCAAGTGATTTATATGCCGCTTCAACCCCTGCCCAAATATTCGTTTGACCTCCAGCGATTATCCCACCGATGGCTCTCTCAATCGAGGAGCTGCTGGAAAGTTTTCCTGCTTCTATAGCCCATTTTGCAGATTCATCGAAAGCAACCACGCCAAGAAAATCTTCTGGACCTAATGCTGATGAGGCCTTCATCACTGCTTCCTTGGCAATATCCACTTTTGGCTGACCCACCTCTTGCCGAGTGTATGTTTGTGTTAGGTCTGGATCATCACAGTGGCATCTACCCATGCTGCCAGATTTGTCAATGGCAAGTACTAAGGCAAGATTTGCGCTTAATTCTTTTGAGCGTACATCCATATTTACAGGCAGAGTTTCCTCTATTGGCGTTCTCAGATACCCTCCTGCACCAAATGTATTCTCTCCGCCAACCATGATGAATCCCTTCCCAAGATCTCTCACATATGATTGGATTAAGTTCATAGCCCCTGAAGGAAGAAGTGAAGATGGTGTATTAACGAAGATCGTCGCTTCGTATGAACTTAATTCAGCAAGGGATGTGGGTAAACCTGATGGTGAGGCAACAGTAACAAGCATATTTGAAGCGATTAAAGCCGCAGCTAAATTTTGTCCCTCATTATTGGAGCCTTCAATGATTAATATTTTTGGTGGACCTGAGATAACAACGAAAGCACTCGCCTCATTGTTTTGTAGAAGACTATCAGTTTCAGGTGTAACTTTTGCACGATATCGGTGAAATCCAGGCTCTTTTTCAGATATCGAGAACGCATATTGATTTTTTCCTTTACTTAGGTTAATTTCTTTATTTTCAATTATTGTCCCATCTTCAAAAATTTCTACCAAAGCCCGGACTGCAGCAGAAGAACTAATTACAATATTCAATTGGAGTTGCTCTCCCTGCCTAATATTCCCTGGAGCGTTCAAGCTTTCAACAAATACCTCAATGCCTTCTGGTTGATCATTTAAGGGGTAATAAAGAAGCTCAATATTTGCTGTTGCAAATAATTCCGCTTGCTCTATGGCAGTACCCAGATTTTCTTGACCATCGGATAAAAGAATTGCCCGTTTGGCTCCCTCATTTGGATAAAGCGCCATCGCAAGTTGTAAAGCATCCGCGATATTTGTTTGAGTTGTAATAGGGACAGATTCGAGATCGGAGATAGTGGATTGCTCAGATGCCAAAAGTTCAACCAAGGCATCTTTTCCAAAAACAATTATAGCGGCCTTGTCCCCTTTTGGCATTTGTTGAACAGCTAAT
>JARROY010000010.1:0-14988 GCA_037383445.1 Anaerolineales bacterium
CCATACCGCCGGATCATGTGGGGGTGGCCGGAACCCTCCATCGGGCAGCCGGTTAAAGATGGACAGCGGATCGAGACAGAGCACTACCGATTCCAGGTGCTCTATACCCCGGGGCACAGCCCGGACCACTGCTGCCTCTATGAGCCGGACCGAGGTTGGCTGTTTACGGGTGATTTATTTGTCGGGGGGCAAGATCGGGCTTTGCGGATTGATTACGATATCTGGCAGATTATTGAGTCCCTTAAGCGAGTAGCTGAGTTGCCGCTTTCGCGGCTGTTTCCAGGCAGTGCTCGCGTCCGGGATAACGCCACGCAGGAATTGGCAGACAAGATAATATATCTGGAAGAAACCGGCGATAAGGTTCTGAGCCTGCATGCTAAAGGTATGAGCCCCAGAGCGATCGCAAGAACAGCCTTCGGTGGTCCAATTTTCATCGAGTTTTTTACCCTGGGCCACTTTACAAGGCTCGGTTTGGTGAATTCTTACCTCATGAAACATCCTGCATCAGATTAACTCTTGGTGAAAATTTGGGTAGATTTACTCAGCGGCACTTGACAGGGTAGAAAAACTTTCGCATAATAGGGATATTAATTGAACATTCACTGGCGAAGACAGAGGAAAGTAAGCTGGCAAAGGCTGTCAGGGAGGTTGGGGCACAGACTGCAACCCCAGCCCAGTTGCAACCAGCCGAAGTTCCCTCTCGAGCTGCTCGGGTGAATGGAGTATTTTCCAAAGGAAAAACACTCTGTAGTTTCCATCAGAAACTCCAAGAGAGTGAATCTTCGGAAAAACTCCTACTAGTCCGAGACGCATCCCCAGCGTTATGATGGGAGCCAATCGCCTGAAAGGGCTGTTGGTGGTTGAGCGAATCATACCAATGATTAATTTGGGTGGTACCGCGGGAGTGTGAAAAATGTCCCGTCCCAATTTTGGGCGGGCGTTTGTGTTTAAAGTACAATAGGGCAGTTTTCTGCTCTAATACAATTTGTAGGAGAAGATTATGCTTGATCAACTAGACAAGACCCAAGAAGAAGCGCTTTCGGCATTGCAGCACCTGGAGGACGAAGAAAGTCTGCTGCAGTGGCGCAACCAGTATCTCGGCAAGAAATCTCCTGTGATGGAAGCCTTTACTGTACTGCGCGAATTGAGCAAAGAAGAACGCCCGCTGGTTGGCAAACGCGCCAATGAGGTGCGCCAGACGCTGGAATCCGCCATGGAAGAACGCCGCGAGGCGATTCGCGGCCTTGCACTTCAAGAGGCACTCAAGACCGAAAAACTGGATGTCACCCTGCCCGGCAGGCCGCAAGCCGTCGGGCGTCTGCACCCCGTTACCCAGACCCTGCGCCGGATCTACCGGATCTTTGGGGAGATGGGCTTCCAGGTATACCGCTCGCGCGAAGTTGAAACCGATGATTACAACTTCACCTTTTTGAATATGCCTGCCCATCACCCGGCGCGCGATATGTGGGATACCTTTTACACCAGTGAAGAGGGTGTTATCCTCCGCACACATACCTCACCGGGCCAAATCCACGCCATGCGCGAATATCACCCGGAACCAATCCGTGTCATCTTACCGGGGATGTGCTTCCGCTACGAGCAGGTCACTGCCCGTTCTGAGATGCAGTTCACTCAGGTGGAAGGGTTGGCCGTCGGCAAAGATATCACCTTCGGCGATTTGAAAGGGACATTGTCAGATTTTGCCCGCCGTCTCTTCCGGGCGGATGTGGGCATACGCTTCCGCGCGGCGCATTTCCCCTTCACCGAACCGAGTGCAGAGATGGATTTGGAGTGTTTCATCTGCGGAGGAGAGGGATGCCCGGTCTGTAAACACACCGGTTGGTTGGAAATCCTTGGCAGCGGGGTAGTGCACCCGAATGTGCTGCGGTTTGGCGGATACGATCCGGCCGAGTATACCGGGTTCGCCTTTGGCATGGGACCAGAACGGATCACCATGCTGCTGCATCAGATTGATGATATACGAAACTTCTGGCGGAATGACCTCCGCTTTCTTGAACAGTTTTAACGGAGAAGAGTTATGAAAGTACCGCTTTCTTGGTTGAATGATTATGTAAATGTAAAAGACATCCCGATCGAAGAGCTGGCCCGCAAGCTGACTCTGGCCGGTTTGGAAGTCGAGCAGATCGATTTTATCGGTCTGCAATCTCCTCCTGGAGAACGTCATGATTACAAGGTTTCTGGCTTGGCTTGGGACCGGGACAAAATTGTCGTGGGAGAGATTTTAGAGGTGATGCCGCATCCTAATGCCGACCGTCTGGTGCTTTGCCGCCTGAATGACGGCCAGCAGGAGCATGTGGTGCTGACTGGCGCACCCAACCTGTTTGAATACAAGGGCAAAGGTCCGCTCAACCCAACATTGAAATCCCCTTATGCCAAAGAGGGTGCCACGATTTATGATGGGCATCAAGATGGGTTTGTCCTGACCACCCTCAAACGCACCAAGATCCGGGGGGTTGACTCCTATTCGATGATCTGTTCCGAGAAGGAACTGGGTCTCTCTGAAGAACATGAGGGGATCATGCTTTTGTCGCAGGAGGCCCCGGTTGGCATGCCTTTAGCCGATTACATGGGAGATGCGGTGCTGGATATCGCCATCACCCCGAACATCGCCCGCAATGCCAATATTTACGGTGTGGCAAGAGAGACCGCCGCCATCTTCCAGCGTGAACTGCGAAATCCGGATTACTCGTTCCTGGCAGAGGGTGAGCCGATTGAGGGGCAGGTCAGCATCGAGATCAATGACCCCGAAATGAACCCCCGTTTTGTGTTAGGGCTGATCCGCAATGTGGAGATCAAACCCAGCCCGCGCTGGGTGCAGCGCAGGTTGATCCTGATTGGTCAGCGGCCGATTAACAATATCGTCGATGTCACCAACTATGTTATGTTTGATATCGGCCAGCCGCTGCATGCCTTCGATTACGATATGCTGGTCTCGCGTGCCGGTGGCAAAGCACCCACCATCATCACCCGTACAGCTCACCCGGGAGAAACCATCGTCACCCTGGACGGGGAAGAACGCCAGCTGGAAGAATTCACCACCCTGGTTTGTGATACCGCGGGTTCGCATTCTATCGCCGGAATCATGGGCGGGCTCGAGACAGAGGTCACCGAAAACACGACCAACGTACTGCTGGAAGGTGCGAATTGGAACTATATCAATATCCGAAAATCACTCGGCTACCTCAGGATGCACTCAGAAGCCTCCTACCGGTTTTCTCGCGGGGTGCACCCGGCAATGGCCGAGCGCGGGGTGCGCCTTGGCCTGGAGCTGATGCGTCAATTTTCCGGCGGTGTCGTCTCCCAAGGCCTGGTGGATGCCTATCCCCTCAAAGCTGAGGATGTGGTTGTCAAGGTCACGCCGCAGGATGTCCGCCGCTGGTTGGGAATCGATTTGGCGGCTGCTGAGATCGCCAAACTGCTGGAGCGGCTGGACTTCTCCTGCGAGGTATCCCAACAAACCGTGCTCGCCACTGTGCCGGACCACCGATTGGATATCGAACCAGACCCGATCAACGGCAAGGCAGACCTGATGGAAGAGATTGCCCGCATCTATGGATACGACAATATCCCTGAATCGCGCATGGCGGACATGCTGCCGGTTCAGCGCAATACCCCATGGCTGGATTTTGAGGAAACTTTGCGTGATTTACTGGTGCGCGAAGGGCTTCAGGAGACCATGGCTTACAGCCTGACATCACCGGAGCGTGAGGCACGCCGCCTTCCCCCGGACTTAGAAGACGATCACAAACCGTACGTTACCGTGATTAACCCAATCGCCGTAGACCGCTATGTGATGCGCAAGTCGATTATGTCCAGCATTTTGGAGACGGTTGAGAGCAATGCCAAAATCCGGGACCGGATTGCCATCTTTGAGATCGGTACGGTGTTCTTGGCCTCGGAGGAAGGTGTCCTGCCCGAAGAACAGCCCCGCCTGGGGATTGCGCTGACGGGTCCGCGCTACCTACCGGCTTGGCAGGGTGCCAGCGAACAGGTCTTTGATTTTTACGATCTCAAGGGAGTGGTAGAGAGTATGCTGAAAGGACTGCACCTATCGGAGGTCAGTTACGAAAGCCACCGCTACCCAATTTTCCATCCCGGAAAGTGCGCCTCGATAAAAGTTGCTGGAAAGCTGGTGGGCGTATTGGGTGAACTGCACCCGGTCGTGCACAGCCAATATGCTTTTTCAGACAATCCAATTTTGGGTGCCTTCTTCTATTTAGATAAACTTTTTGAGTGTGTTCCTAGCCGGTACGAAGTCAGCCCGGTTTCCTCTTATCCACCTGTGCTGGAGGATATTGCCCTGGTGGTCGATGAGTCGATACACGCCGGGCAGGTCGCTTTTCTCATCGAACAAACTGGCGGAAAGACTGTCACCAATGTCAGGTTGTTTGATGTTTATCGCGGCGAGCAGCTAGGCGCGGGTAAGAAAAGCCTGGCCTACAGCCTGACATACCAGGCAGAAGACCGCACCCTGACGGATGATGAAGTCGCCCAGATGCGCCGTAAGATCGTTAAACGATTGGAACGAGAACTCGGTGCTCAATTGAGAGACCAATAAAACCAGCAGGAGTGTTTGCTGCCTGCCAACCCAAGGAAGGATGTAAGTCGATGCAAGATAGAAAAAAAGTAGGCCTGATCGTAACTCTGGTAACGGTATTTTTATGTGGTTTTCCAGGTTTGTGTGCTTTTGCCTTTGGCGTGTTTTTTTCTTTTGACCTTGAAAGTTTTGGTTGGGACGTTACCGGCAACCTCCGGGCAGTGGCCATACCCGCTATCTGCATTGGGGCGATCCTAATCCTGATCCCCCTGGCGGCTGGTATCTATACCTTTGTTCAGTCCCGCAAGACTGCGGAGGTGAGCGATATCGAGGTACCGCCGGCTTTATAACAATTTCAAGCTGGTTCTTTTGCATCATCCATCTGGCAGGATTTGGACTTTTTTCTGCCAGATGGATTGTTTAATGAAATCCAGACGAAGGTGGGATTTAATATGATACCGTTTATATCCGCGCTGAAAGGTAGGTAAAACATTGTATTGGCTTTCAGATTGTGTATAATTATTTAAATCCCACGACACCTGCAGAGAGTCAAACCGCATGTCAAAATATCGCCTGCCTTTCAAAGTTGCTTTAATGGATGATGATTTCTATGCGCTTAAGTGGAACACTGCTTTGGTGATGCGTGATCCGCGTACCACCGTCACGATCGAGGCGGATACACCCAAAGAATTGCTCAGTCAAATTAAGCGGGAGGGTGCGCCTGATATTGTGATTGTAGATGTAGAGTATGAAGCTACCCGGATGCCTGTTGATGAAATGTTGGACACCATCCGCAAAGAAGCCCCAGCGGCAGTGATTGTGTGCAATTCCCAATACGGTGAACGAGAGACGATTGAGACTGCCATGAAACTAGGCGCCAGGGGATTTTTGCTAAAAAATGAAGTCCGCATGGAAATGGTGTCTGCCATCAGCTATGCCGCACACAATGGGTTGATCGTCACCCCCACCATCTTTGATCTGCTGCCGTCTCAATTTACTTTTGGCCCAAACCAAGCGCATGTTATTCCGGTCTGGAAGCCAAATCCCAGGCTAACTCCCCAGATAATAAAAAGCTTTTGGCTGCGGGTATTTTTTGGGATGCGCGCCTCTCTTGCGGCGGATGAACTCTATGTGGAGACCGCCACCGTTGAACGTTACATTAATCAGGCTTACAAAGTGCTGACCGATGGCTGGGCCAATGAATCCTATTTGTTCAATGTTGATTTATCTGTGCTTTCACCGGAAGATCAGGCCTTTGTCTGGTTTACCCTTCCCCCAAGAACCGATCATTTCTAAGTTCAGACAGCTCCCTTGCCGTTCATCTTTTCTGAATAGACCATAACCTGGTTTCTTCCTTTTTCTTTGGCGGCATACATGGCTTTATCTGCCCGGTCCAGCAGTGTGTCGACCGTAATTTCTCCAGTGTGCTGGTAGGTGGCCACCCCAACGCTAACCGTGATCTTTAGGATCAATTCCCCGCTTACAGTTGGCTGTTTAGTCACCAGTTTCCATAAACGTGAAGCGACCATTTCTGCCTGCAAAACAGGAGTTTCCGGCAGCAGGACTGCAAATTCCTCCCCTCCATAGCGGCTGGCAAGGGCTATTCGCCGCAGTGCTTTTTGGATGCGCCGGGCTACTTCTACAATCACCCGGTCTCCCACCAGGTGACCGAACTGGTCATTGACTTGCTTAAAATGGTCAATATCCAGCATGATGACCGAGAGTGGACGGTTGTAGCGGTGGGACCGTTCTAACTCTTTTTGTGTGAGCTCAAAAAAGTGGCGGCGGTTGTACAAATTGGTAAGTGGATCCAGGGTAACAATTCTTTCCAGTTCGGCCTGGGCTTTTTTACGCTCCTCAATTTCCCGGGTAAGTTCCACGTTGCGCAGGCGGTAGATTTCGCTGTCCTGCTGGGTCTTTTTTACCTTGTGCATGATCTCCAGACTTTTGATTTTGGTGGCCATATCTTCGTTGAAAACAGTCTCTTTAAGATCATGGAATTGTTCAAAGTGGAAGAGAGAGCGCTCGAAATTTTGCATCTCACGATAAATTTGTGAGAGCAAATAATTGACTCGCGAGATCTGGGCTGCATCCTGTCCTTTTTCGGCATTGTCCAATGCTTGCAGCATATGCTCTTCTGCAGTTTTAAATTCTCCCTGATTATATCTTAGGGTGCCAATGAGTAAATGCGCCCGGGCTGCTCCTTGGGCATCATTAATCTCATCGGAAATCTGCAGGGATTTTTGGTAGTAGGATATCGCTTCTAGGGCATGTCCCATGGCGGCATAGATTTCCCCGGATGTATTAAGCGCTTTGGCTTCTCCATAGCGGTTCCCTGACTGTTGGAAAAGCGAAATCCCTTTTTGGCTGTGGGTGAGTGCCCGGTTATATTCACCAAGGTTAAGATAGGCGACACAAATATTATCGAGCAGTTCGGCCTCAAAAGCAGGATTGTTGATGTCAGAGGCAGCATCCAGGCTTTTTTTCAGATAGCTGAGCGCCTGGGGATAATCCTCCATCTTCAAGTAGAGCAAGCCCAGATTGTTCAGAACCTGAGATTTCAGCTTGTTATCGTTCATCTCGTCCGCAATACGGAGTGCCTGAAGCAGATTTTCCAATGCCTCAGCATATGTGCCTAAATACAGGTTGCACAGCCCGACTGCATTCCTGGCACGACCGATGCCGCTTCGAAGACTGATGCCCCGGTAGATCGTCAGGGCATCCAGGGCGTGTGCCAGGGCTTGGTCATAGGCAATCAGGCGGATATACAAGCCTGATAAAGTTAGTTTTAGATGTCCAATCTGGTTTTTGAGAGATCGAGGGATGACGGTGAGATCTTCTGTTTTGTGGATTACGTCCAAGGATTCTCGGACAGCCTGAGCCGGGTCGCTGAAGCGGATTTCGGCGACGTGGCTCCTCACTTTGTCGAGCTGGGTCTCAAGTTCAATTGGTGATTCCATTGTGTTTATGTTCATAGGTTTCTGGTTTGCCGACGTTTTCAGCATTGCTCGTTGTTGGCCCGATCGATGAATTTCATCTAGATGAGGTTCAACGGATGATAATTTTCAAACAAGATCGGCGCAAGGGGGTTATTCTGATCATGGGTAAAGAGGTCGTAGGTATCGCACCCCTTGTTGTGTAGTCCTTGGACTGTATTAACCAGACATTTTTTCCGCCTCAACAATTGCGATGGAAGCAAGGCGGCCCACGACTTGTAGGATTTCCAAGTCGGATTGACTGAACGCCTGGTCTGTGATGGAATTGACGACTTCAATCGCTCCCAAACGGCGGTCGCCATCGAATAAAGGAACGCAGATCAGGGTTTTTGTTGTTAATCCGGTGTATCGATCTACCATGTTGCTGAACGCGGGTTCAAGCTGGGCGTTTGAGACCAGCCGGGCGCGCTTGTGAGTTACTGCCCAGCCGGCGATTCCCACGCCTTTTGGCAGCCGGTAGTTGAGCAATTTCTCGCGCGCATCACCAATCACCTCAACGAAGACCAGTTCACCAGTTTCCTCATCCAGCAGCAGCAGAGAACCGTTTTCCGAGTTTACGGCTACCAGGGCTGCTTCCAACAATTTATGAATCATTGCGTAAAGATTCGTTTCTGGGTTAATCTGATCGATGTGCTGTTGAAGGTCCACCAGAGCACTTAGAACGCGCTGAAGTTTTTCCACATAATCTCGCAGGATAGAATTTTCTCCGCGCAGCCGGAGGTTTTCTTGTTGCAAGAGACGAATAGTCTTGATATCGGATTCGGTCATGCTTGCTCCTCCTGTGGTTTTACAGGCCAAATAAATCTATCTGGTGGCAGGTTTTTACCATTATACAGGCAATTTCCTGCGAGATTACGAAAAAACGGAAGGGTATTTTTAAAAACGATCGAACGACTTTTTTTGTGCTAGTCAACGGGTTTGCGGGTATAATTTGCAGGTTGAAGGGCATCTATGAGAATACTATGCATGCAAGAAGAGAACTGAAATTATTATTTTTGATCCTGATTGGGCTGATCTTAGCGGGGTGCTCGCTGAAGCCTAAGGAGTCTATCCCCACCCCTGAAGTGCCAACGACCACTGCTTCGCCGACGGTAACAGATACGCCGACGCCTTCCCTTACCCCTACTCCCCAAATTGAGGTTGTGGCAACTGTCAATGGAGAAGGCATCCGCCAATCTGGTTTTGAGGCCAGCTTAATGCAGCTGGAACAGGCCATGTCCGAGCATCCTGATTTGTTTGCCAACGAAACACGGCCGCCAGAGGAAACCGTATTAGATAACCTCATTGACCGAGCTTTGCTTGCAAATGCGGCCCGGGCTGCTGGCTATACTGCCGATGAGCAGATGGTCTCGGACCGGTTGGCCCAGCTTGTGGATCAAGCTGGTGGGGAAGAGACATTTAATCAATGGTTAGACCAGAACGGCTATACCATGGAGACATTTCTCTTCGAACTTCCGCTGGAGATGGAGGCTGCCTGGCAGCGAGACCAGATTGCAGATAGTGTTCCAGAAAGCATGGAGCAGGTGCGCGCCCGGCAGATTTTGTTTTACGACCCGTTCCAGGCATCACGTGCTTATGATCAGCTCCAGGCCGGGATTTCGATCGACTCGGTCGTCGAGAACAACGATCCCAACGATCTGGGCTATTTAGATTGGTTCCCCCGGGGTGTGCTGCTGTTCCCAGAGCTGGAAGAGGTGGCGTTTTCCCTCTCTCCTGGACAGCACAGCCAAGTGATCGAAACTGAGATTGGGTATCATATCCTGTATGTGATTGATAAAGACCCCGCTCATCCCCTCTCGCCCCAAATTCGCCTGATCCTTGAAGAACAGGCCGTAGCGGACTGGCTGGCTCAGCAGCGCTCCCAGGCATCGATAGAAGTTTTATTGCCCTGATAAATTTCCCCATAGTTAAAATGGAATAAGGTATGGATGCATTTGATTTTAAACCAGATTCAAAAGAAGAAAAACCAAAGCCCAAACGCGGGCACACGTTGCTGACTCTTGGCACCTATTATTTTATTGCCAGTTCGATTGTGCTGGCCGCGCTTTTTGTCCTGATCTATACCAATCCTTATACCCCGCTCAATCCTTTTATGCCGCCTACCCCAACAACAGAGCAAACCAGCTTTGAGAGCCTGCCAACCAATACCGCTGCTGTTCAGGCTGCATTCACCCAGACACCCGCCCTGACCGAGACTCTCGCCACAGCTCCCAGCCCCACCCCGGTTGAAATCACCCCAACGGCTACTTTCATCCCTTACCCGACACCCACCGACGTGGTTTTGGCAACCGGCCTGCCGGTGGACACGCCAGAAAAACTGGCCCATTTTACTACCCTGGAAGATACCCCATCTTACATTGCATATGGCGGGGTGTGCAGCGGGGTGTATGTGGCCGGCAATGTGCTCGATATTAACGACCGGACGGTGGTCTTGATGACCGTCCGCGTGACGGGGACCATAGGAGACAAAACCATCAACCTTGAAACGCGCAGCGGTAGCAACACGGAATATTCCGAATCGGGATGGGAGATCCAATTGTCCGATCAGCTGATCAACACAACCGGGACGATTACCGTGGGGTTATACGCCCAAGGCGTGTTTGATCCCATTTCGGACCTGGTGGTGATTAACACCTACAGTGACTGCAGCCGCAACCTGGCAGTGGTCAATTTTGTACAGGATGAATAAATCTATTTCCCGGTTTTTATAATTTCTGAAGATTTTGTTGACCTCTGCAGATGGTCGAGTACGCCGGGCGCCAACCCGGCGTGTATCGAGACCATCTAAACCAACGGGGGTGCGATCTCGATACGGCGGATGCCCACCGCCTACTCGATCATCAGTTAGTTGGTTCATTCCCTAACACTTCTGAACCTATTACAAAAACTGCCTCCAAAATTCAGGAGGCAGTTTATTTTTTTAGCCTAATACCTATCACTCGCCTAATCGGCAAGCACTTTCGCCAAAGCCTGGCAGACCGTTTCAACTTGTTCTTCGGTCATTACGCTGGAGAAGGGGATTGCGATCCCACGGTTGCCGAGGTCTTCCGTTACCGGGTAGTCGCCGTTCTGGTAGCCGAACATCTCGATCATGTACAGCTGCAGGTGGATTGGGGCAAAATACGGTCTGGCCGGGATACCCTGCTCAGCTAACCGGTGGATTACTGCGTCCCGGTCGATGCCCGGTGCCACCCGGATGACATACACAAACCAGCTCATTTTACTTGTCGTCGGGGCGATTTCAGGTGTTTCCACTTGGGGAAGATCGCTGAGCCTTTCCTCGTACCAGGCGGCTACCCGGGCGCGTTTAGCGAGCAGTTCATCTAAGCGTGAGATTTGCACCTTTCCGAGTACCGCGCTGAGTTCGTCCATGCGGTAGTTATAGCCGAGGTAGGAATGCTGCAGCCAGGTATCGCCGGGGGCGCGCCCCTGGTTGCGCATAGCCTTCATCATCTCGGCATACTTGTCATCGTTGGTCACAACCATTCCCCCCTCTGCGGTGGTGATCTGTTTGTTGGGATAAAACGCGAACACCCCCATGTCGCCCAGCATTCCTGCCGGTTGCCCCTGGTATTCAGCTCCAATCGCTTCGCACGAATCTTCGATCACGATGAGCTGGTATTTTTCTGCCACCCGCCTGACGACATCCATCTCGGCAGGCTGCCCGAACACATCTACCGGGAGGACGGCTTTCAGCTTCCCGTGGTTTTCAGCACCCTTCCTGGGCAGCCACTTTTGCGCCGCTTTTCCGCCCGCTGCCAGGTCTTCTGCCGCCTGAACTAACTGCACCGTGTCGATATTGCCGGTCAGCGGTTCGGCATCCACAAATACGGGGATCGCCCTTTCATAAAGAATCGCATTGGTAGAAGCCATAAATGAAAACGGCGTGGTCAATACCAGGTCCCCTGGCTGGATACCCGCGGCCCGGATGCATAAATGCAGACCGCTGGTGCCCGAACTGACCGAAATGGCATGTTTGGCACCGACATACTCGGCCAGGGCTTCTTCGAATCCCAGGTAATGCGGCCCCATGCTTAAATTTGGGGTGTGCAGGACGTCCATTACCGCCTGTCTCTCAGCTTCAGTGATATCTGGAGATGACAGGGGAACGCGAAAGTCGGGAGATTTTGATTGGGTCAAAAGGTGCTCCTTAATTTTTATTTATACGTCGCAGACGGCTAAGTAAAAAGCCGCCACAGCCCTACAGAGATCAGTGCCCCGCAGACCGAACTGATGAAGTTTACCATGTCATTGTTCATCCATTCCTGTCCTCGGATTGGTGCAACAGGCTGGCCGTTCTCATTAAATATACGTCGTTCGGTTTCTTTCTGCCGGACCGGGTCATAATAGATGGCTTGAATTGTTGCCCCGAGCAGCGAATCCACCAGTGAACCGGCTAAGCCCGCCAAGGTGACAGCGGCCAAATAAGCCCCTGCGGCGTAGGAAGACTGGACCAGCCACCCGACAAGGCCAATCACCGCCCCACCCAAACAAGTGGCCAGTGTCCCGGTCAGGGTGATTCCCCCTGAAGTTCCGGTGGGGACCTGTTTGCCGTTCGTAATCAGCCGCGGCAGTTTGGCACTAAGCACACCGATCTCGGTGGCCCAGGTGTCGGCATTGACCGTCGCCATCGTGCCCGCGAAGGCCAGCCAGGGCCAGGTTTGCTGCGGGAAAAGCAGCGCAATCACCGCCAGGAAGGCTCCAGCGCCCCCATTAGCAAACACCTGCCCCCAATCTCTCCGGGAGCCTTTCTCAAATTTCTCTGCCAGCAGGATTTTTTTGCCAGAAAACAACCTGGATAATAAGCTGGAGGAGATAAAAAAGGTCAGCAAGAGTGCAGCCCAGGGCAGACCGCCAAATCCAAAAATCAGGGTACCGATCATCATGGCAGCAAGCGCTCCGCTGATAGAAAGAGAACCAGCCGCCCAGCCTGCCAGTCCGATCACTACTGCCAGCCCGATCCCAGCTAAGAATTGATTTAAAGAGAAAGTTAGATCAGCCATTGTGAATATTAAGTGGATAACTTGTCAAAAACAGTGGATAAATACGCTTTCATTGTGGATAACTCAGTTTGTTCTGAGGATAAGTAGCACAGCAATCAGAAAAAATAAGGCGGTTAGAGAGTTGCTGCTCCATAGTACGGTGACCATATGGTGGTATTTTTGCTGCCGGAAATACAGCAGTGAAAGTATATAGCTGCCGATAATCAGGATCAGGTTGAGCGTTGGGAGTAAAAACAGCTGCCCGGGTGTGACAGGTGGCAGCGGCTGGCCAAGTGGATCAAATCCCAGTGAGATTTGTGTCAGAGTGGGAACAGCCCAGGCCACCAAGCCGAATAGCGCTAAACTGAGGATTCCGGTCAGCATCAGCAAAAAGCGCAAAGTCGGGTTGCGCCAGATTTCGATCAGCAAAAAACTAGGGCTGGCAGAATATGCCGGTATCGGAGAAAGGCTGCCTAACTCGGTCATGGTGTGGTAGGTGTGGATAAATCCTTTTGCATCTCCCGGCGAAACCACAAAAACACGGTCCGAAGTCCCAATCATCACCAGGTTATTTTTCTCCGATGCTAGAAATTCAACTACGCCGAGTTTATCCTGCTGATTTACGCCTGTAACCGCCCCGGGCCACTGACGGCGCGGGAATTCGAGCGGGAAGAGCAGGTCTTCGACCAATTCCACGTAATGTACATCCGTAATTGGCAGATCAACTTCGCGAAAGCCCCATTTCAAGCGGATTCCATCCCGCTGGATTTCATAATAGCTCCGGATCAATGCAAAAGCCCGGTTTGCGAGGATTGGGATGGGAGACGCAATTGCCAAAGCCCCGAGCAGATAGCCCAAAAATCCCGGGCCGAGTGGAGTTTGTGAGGCCAGCACCAGCAGCGCGGTTCCCAACATCCCTAACACAAGAATTAAACCCAGGTTGAAGAACAAGCCGCTCAGGCGGGGTGGGCTGAAAGTTTTAATGTCGGAGTCCATACTAGACTATATCTTATCTGGGATAAGTGGGTTTGGGAAGGCCAAATTTAACCTAAAAGGACGGGATTGTGACCCGTCCTTGGTTGGATGAGATTATTTCGCCTACCAACCGCCGTTCAATCGGTCGATATGACGGCTGGGCAGGTTGGCGACGCGCATATCCTCCTGGGTGGCCTGGATGTCATATTCCACTCGATGATGGGTCCAGGTTTGGTGCTTTGGATCATAGATAGCATACGAAGCTCGCCGGTCACGGTCGCGCGGCTGTCCGACAGAGCCGGGATTAACAATTGAGCGCGGTTTGAGATGAATAACATGGTCTTGTTGGGGAAAGGAAAGCGAGACTTTATCTTCCGCAGAATTCCTGACAAATAGAAGAGGCAAGTGAGAATGGCCAATAAAGCAGTAGTCATTGTCAAAATAATCGAAGTTCTCCCTGGCGGAGCGCACATCCAGAATGTATTCGTATACTGGCTCTCGAGGGCTGCCATGTGCCAAGGTGACGTTATCGATCACTTCGATCTGTGGGCGAGCCTGCAGGAATTCGATGTTCTCTCTAGTGAGAACAGATTGGGTCCATTCAACGGCGATACGGGCCTCACGGTTAAAAGTAGCGACATTCAATTGCCCGATACAGGCTGCATCATGGTTGCCAAGCAAGCACACTATTCCGGGTTGTTCGCGGATCAGTTCAATACATTCGTTTGGTTTAGGACCGTAACCAATTACGTCTCCTAAACACCATACGGCGTCTACTTTTCCAGCTGCTTGCAGAACTTCTTGTAGGGCGGATAAATTTGCATGAATGTCAGAGATTACTAGGATGCTCATGGGGTATATAGTAGCATGGTACTGGCAAATTAGCTAGATGATTGAAGATTTTTGGCGTTGAATGAATGCGGCAGCAGCTGTTCCACCGTAAGTTCATGGTGGATATGCCCACTGTCGTCGGCAATCAGCACCAGCATATCTACTCCAAACTCCGCCATTACCTGCCGGCAGCCGCCGCAGGGAGACCCCCCATCGCGCGTCACAACGGCCATCGCTTCAAAATCTTGTTCGCCAGCCGAAACGGCATTGACCACCGCTGACCTTTCAGCGCAAATTGTCAGAGGATAAACTGCATTTTCCACATTTGCTCCGCTGAAGGTCTTGCCAGATTTTGTCAGCAATGTTGCCCCGACCTTGTATTCTGAGTATGGGGCGTAGGCGTTTTGTTGCGCCAGGATAGCTTTTTGAACCAGCGCTTGTTTCTGATCAAGAGTTATCATCGGGTGAGGTTTCCTTCATTTGTGGGTTGTTTTGTGTGGATGCGGGCAATACGGCATGCACTTGGTGAACGCGGCGTTCATGCAGAGCTTCTACGGTCAAGATGACGCCATCTTCTTCTAATGTATCTCCCTCATGGGGAACGCTGCCGATTCTGGCAAAAATCAATCCGCCGATCGTGTCTGCA
>JARROY010000011.1:0-32817 GCA_037383445.1 Anaerolineales bacterium
GCGACGCGGGCGTGCTGATCCAGGGCATGGTGTCCGGGAGACGCGAGCTGATCGCGGGCCTGATGCGCGACGCCCAGTTCGGGCCGTGCGTCATGTTCGGGCTGGGCGGCATATTCGCGGATGCATCCAGAAGTCCGCCTAGGGCAAGTTAACGCCCCTTATAAGTAAAATCAGGAGATACCTGCCCTGCATACACCCCGTGGTATTTCTCAGGCATCATAGCTGCAATTCGCAGCATAACTTCATCTGCATTCTTTTGGCGAGCTTCTCTGCGCGCTTCCCCCTTGGCAGTGATCGGTGGCAGGCGGAATGGCTGGCCAATCCGCATCTCAAGATGAGGGCGTTTTTCTCTAAAAATACCTTTGAGCAAATCATCCTTGGTACCCAAAATGGCGACTGGCACGACAGGCGCCTTCGCCTTGTCTACCAAATACGCCACCCCAGGTAGTGCCTGTTTCATCCCCAGTTGATGGGAACGTCCTCCTTCTGGAAAAATCATCATCGGGCGGCCAGACTCTAGCACCGATAACATTTGCTCAATTACATAGCGATCGTATTCTCCGCGATGGACCGGAATAGCCCCATAGCCTTTCACCAAGATATTCTGCCCAGGCCGGTCCCAAACATCGTGCCCGGCTACCACCTCCGGAAGCTCGGGCCAAAATGCCAGCAGTAGCGGAGGTTCAAAGAGAGAAACATGGTTGGCGGCAATAATATAGGGCGTGCCTTTGGGAACATTTTTCAGACCGGAAATCCGGATACGAAATAATATCCTGAAGATTGGCCGGAAGATTCCCCTGAGCAAATGTCTCTTAAAACTTAGCCAAGCAGAACCAATCCGCTGCCTTTTCACCGGATATCCTTTTCTGCCACTAATTTGAGAATCTCTTCCAATACCTGGAGGACGGTCATCTTTTCCGAATCAATTACCACTGCGTCTTCTGCTGGGCGAAGGGGAGCAACATCACGGTTTGAATCGATCTCATCCCTTTGACGCAAAATCTCCAGCACCTGCTGATAATCCGCCACCTCGCCCCTGCTGAGGCGCTCCTGGAAGCGGCGGCGGGCACGCTCTTTCATCGAGGCATCCAAAAAAATCTTCAGGCGGGAATCGGGCATCACCACGGTTCCAATATCCCTGCCAACCATCACAACTTTTCCGCGCCGCCCAATCTCACGCTGTTTTTCTGTCAATGCACGCCGAACCCCCGGGTAGGTTGAAACCACCGATACATGAGCATCCACTTGTGGTGTGCGGATCTCCCAGGTTTTATCCTCTCCATCGATCAATATATCATTGGGACGGCCATCTGGTTTTGAAGGAGGGCGCACATCGATCTGCGTCTCTTCTGCCAACCGAGTGCAGGCTTGCTCGTCTTCTACAGGGATTCCAGCCTCTATCGCCGCCAGGGTAATCGCCCGGTACATCACTCCGGTATCAAAAAATAGATACCCGAGATGCTCGGCTAATTTCTCTCCCACTGTAGATTTTCCCGAGGCCGCCGGGCCATCGAGGGCAATTGTTGTAACCATCTTGGTTCCTAACTATTGATAAGAGCTGAATATCGTTCTATTCTGCTTGGGTGGAATTATAAAGCGGAAATAGGTCTACGCGCGTCCAAAGAACCACCCAATCTTTTACCAAAGGGGAATCCCGATAGACCAACCAGCGGTCAAAATCTTGTGGCACCGGACGTCCATCCCAGAAGCGTTCCAGTTGTAAAGCATGATGCTGCCCGCTGTAGAACTCGCTTAATGAACCGTTTAATTCAAAACTTTGATTTAAGATAGCAGAAGGCAGCTGGTTCGGGTTGAGTACTGGCTGGTAGCTGGCATTTGGCATATTTCGCAGCAGCCAATGCACCAAAGGAGTGTCGATTTGGTACACCAAATCCACTTGGTCCTGTGTCCCGGTGATCTGCTCTGAGGCTTCTTCAATCGCCTGCATCAGCTCAGCCGCGTACCCAGAAGAAGGTCCTTCCACCCAAAGTTCACTCGCAACTTGGGTTAAATCTGCGGTAAAACCAGACCCAGCGGTTACCAGGTAAAACACCAGGAAAATGCTTACCGACCATGCGACACCCTGGATGGAAGCCTGCTGAGACCAGCCGCGGTAGACGATAAAGGTCATCACCACGATCAATACCGGGATTAAGAATGTTACCAGCAAGCGCACCGCATACACTTTGGTATTAGCATCCAGCGACGCAAAATCCAACAGGTTAACCCCCGACTGGAAGAATAAACCATAATTGGTGGTCAATTTAGAAAGGTTGAACCACCAGTAGGCCAGCAAAACCAGGTAAAAGGCTGTTTCACCCCACACCCACAACCTGTCTTCCTGGGCTGGGGTATGGACAAAGCGGTCAAGAATTGTCCCCGCCAATAGCCATAGGGGAATCAATGCCCAAACGGTCATCCAAATCTGGCGTCCCGGGTTGGCCAACATTAATAACAGTGCCGCTAAAAAGGCGCACATCAGAAAAACAAGCTGCGGTTGATTGAAGTTCCGCCGCTCAAAGAAGACCAGCAAACCAAACAGCAAAGCCAGAGGTTGGTAGATCGGGAACGCCAGCAAAGCCTGGGCCAATGGGACACCTTGGGCGCCGCCGCCTCCACCGAACCAATTAACAAAATAGTCTGGGACCGCCTGTAGCATAAACGATAGCCCTTCCGGATAAAGCATGAACAAAGTACCAAAGGCTGCCAGACAAACCAGCACGCCTATCCCCACCGGGCGTAGTTGGTCTTTTTCCAGCGTAAGAGAGATTCGGTATCCACCGACAAATGAGAACAGCCCCCAGCTAATAAGCATCACCAATATCCCAAACACCAATGATGGCCCAGAAAGCAGCATCAATCCCCAAAAAATTCCCGCTGCCAGCGTGTGGCTGCGCTGCCAGAAAAACCATCCGAGTGCCAGAAAGCCCAATGCCATCATCGGACTGCCGGCTTGCCGGGAAAACGCAATCAGCAGTGGATCCAACGCCAGACCAAACGCGGCGATTAGGGCAGCCTTTCGCCCCAATTGATCGCGCAGAAGATAGGGAAACAAGATGACAGCACTCCCAACCAAAACCGGCAGCAATCTCGCCAGCACTTCCCCACTACCAAAAACAATGAATAACAATCCGGTTAGCAAAACATAGGCCGGGTGATTAGCAATTCCAACCGGCTGGCCCTGAGAGACCTGGTAAGCCTGCCAGGCATAACCGGCTTCATGGGCAGTCAGCATCAAGCGTCCCAATAAAATCAGACGCACCAGCAGAGCGAGCCCCAAAGCCACCAGATACAATCCGTCTTCAATCCGGATCGACTTATCTTGTCTTACACTGAGATCCAATCATCTAACACCTCAACCTGGTAAATCGTTACAGACCCTTGCTGAAAGGCTATCGTCAGGTTGATAGCGAACTTGTCTTCATAGACGTCATAGGTGGTTCGCTCTAAGTTCCCTACCACGATATAGACAACATGATAACGCTCAATGATCTGAGCAGCTTCCGACCAATTTCTGACTGAATATAGCCGCGCAATGTCATCTTTGCGCGTTCCCATCTCCTCACCTCCCCCTCGCCACTGCCCTTCATGTCCGGTCCAACCCAATAAAGCGGGTTGACCGCTGTTCATTGAAATTCTGGCATATTGAGAATAGCTGCCTCCGGTTGGATGGACCGCTTCTACCAGATTCCCGAGCGGAACCTGCTTTAACCACGCCACAGCGGCTTGCTCATCGGGGTTGAGATAATAAGTATTCGCCGCGCCATCTAATTCCAAGGCAGGTTCTGTCTGCGCCTGAAAAGAGGAGAGTCTGGTTTGCAGTGCCATGGTGGGATAAGTCAGCCCGACAAACATCACCACCACCAGGACCAGCATCACCACTCCTGCAAGAACTCTCCTGGTTTTTATGGTTGACAGCATCACAGCCATGCCATATGCTGCCACCAGCGCCCAAAGAATCCAGGCCTGGTAATAGAATTTAAAAATCGTGTTCATCCGGCTGCCGAACAGATCTCGCAAGTAGAAAAATTCGGGGATCAAAACCAAAGCGGCACCCACCACGACCAATGCAGCGGCAAAACGGTGGCTTTCCGGCATTCGATCCTCGGAAATTACCGATTCCTCATCTTCCTGGCCGGCTGCAGGCCACACCGCGGCCAAAGCAACACCTAAAAGAGAGACCAGTGTTACCGCACTGAGGAGAGTAGAAGCCCGCCGTGAAAGTCCTTCCCCCAGCAAGGCAGACAAGCTATCCACGCCATACATTCCTAAAAATTGGGTGGGCACTTCATTCAGGGGTCCGAACGGGAGACCTCTTCCAAGCAGTATCGTGAACAAGATCGATAAACCCCATAAAGACAACCCGGCCATTAGAGCAAGCACCAAGCCCTTAATTAAATTATTCAGCTTGCCGCGCTTGAGCACCTGGTAAAACAAAAACACCAGCAGCGGAACGAACAATGTGCCAAACATGATCCACAGATGAACCCCTCGGGTTGGGTTGATCACATTCGGCAGAATGCCGCCTGCCTGTGAAGAGAAACTGATATAGAACGGCAGGTAGGCCAATACACCACCCAGACCGAAAGCGATGACCAAGACAAAGAACTCATACAGCCGGATGCGTGACCAGCCCACCATATCCACCTTTTTCAGCAGGTGCACTCCGGCAAAAATGACCACATACCACGGAAAATCCCACAGGTTGAGGAATCCCAGCGCTCCAAACACGAATACGCCCAGGATGAACATGCGCGGACTGAAATTGAATTCCAACTGGAAAAGCCTGAAGCGATCACCTTCTGCTGGTTGGCTCAGGAACAAATTTAAACTGAGGGTCAGGGCGATAAAGACAAACGGAAACACCAACACATGCGGATGCAGATCGCCGAGGTAGAAAGAGAAAAACGGGAACTCGTCGATCACTTCCTGGAAATCACCAAAGAAATTGTAATCCGCCACCACGCGGGAAGCCCGCCACCACCACCAGTGGCGCAGTTGGCCTGGCATCGTATTCCCCGGAGGAGGAAGCCGCAGGTTTTCAAGATTAATCCACTGCCAGAAAGCTGATGACCACACTCCCTGGCTGTTTTGCTGCCAGAAGGCACCCCGGCCGTGAATAAATTCCAGGAAACCTTCCACATTGCTGATGATCAGGACAAACAAAGGACCAAGAATAGGAAGGGCAGCCAAACTTTTCTTCCCTGCTGGTTTATAAGCCGCCAGCAGGTTGTACACAATACCATAGGAGCCAATGACCGCCAGGGCAAATACCATCGATAAGCCAAGGTTGAAGCCGATCCCGCTGCTGACCCCGCTGAACTTTGTCAGCATCCCGACCATCACGTAGCCAAAGTAGTAATAGGAGATGGCATAATCCGCCAGACAGGGATCAAGCGGAGGCATCGTCTCTGAGCGCAGAAAGGCGTTGATGAAGGCAAACTCCATTGGCTTTTCCGTCCCGAAAATAGCCGGGTCCATACCCCGCATCAGAAGCAGAAAAACAAACCCCAGTAAAAAGAGCAGCTCGGTTGTCAGGATCATGGGTCGGTTTTCGGCCAGCCAGGATTTAAACCCTTGCATATCGATCCGCCGCCAAGCCCACCAACCAGCACCCAACAGGATCACAAACGGCACCAAGTAGCCACCAGCGGAATTGGTCAGCACGCCGAAAGTGCTCCCCAGCCAGAAGAGGTATCCCCACACGAGCAAACCAAACGCCCGGCTGATGGTATACCCTCGATCTCGGATTGCCGGGAAGAACGAGTAAACCAGCGGGAAGCTTATCGCTCCCAAAACGCTTACAATCAGATACCAGCTAATTGGACCTAACCACATACTCATCTCCTACCGGCTTTCACCTAAACCAGTAACTGAATCGGACACTTTGTAAATGACGGTCTGTCCATCCCGGTAGACCTCCTGCCACATATCCCCGTTCAACCGTTCAAATTTATCCAAACCAATTCCAGGATAATTGTTGCGTTCTAACTGGCCTACCACGATGTATTCCACGTGATATTGGCGCAGGAATTCCCTGGCAAGTTGTTCATCGTCCATTAAGTAAAATAATTGGATAGCATCTCTCCGGCTGGCAATTTCGGAAACGGGACTAAACCCTCTTTGCTGGGTTTGGTGCCAATCCCAGCCCAACACGGATGGCAGTCCGGTATAGATGCTGAACCGCGATCCCCAGCGGTACAAAGGCGTGTTGGCTTCAACAATCACCGGCGTACCCTGGATATTTTCCTGCATCCAGCGGATGGCGCGGTAGTCCTCAGATAGATCCACTACGCCCCCTTCGTCAGGATACTCCGAGGTACGCATAAAAGCCATCCCATCAAGGGTATGCGGTGCATCCTCGGACATGCGGTCCTTGATCTTTGCCGTTGTGGCAGTCAGCGGGAACATCACCGCACCCAGCACCAGCATCGCCAGTCCAATCCGCCACACGGATTGCCAGGAAACGCTCCATCCCCGCAGTTCCCCGATCGTCCAGCTTAACGCCGCCCCACTGCTGACCGCAAACAGCACCCAGGCCTGGAGATAAAACTTGAAGACCGTATTCATCCGCCCGATGTCCCCAGACAGCACAATCACTTCAACCAGGATCGACAGGAAGAGAGCCGTCCCTACCATAAACAAAACCATCCGCTTGCTGTCTTGCATTCCCGGGCGCAGCAGCAACAGCGCCGCCCAGATGGCCAGCGGAATTGCCAGCAGGTGAATGCGGGCCCTCAAGAACACCATCAGCCCGGCCATCACCACCAGTGCCAGGGCAACCCCACCCCACAGCCAATTACGGTAGGGCTTTAACTTATTGAGTGCAGAAAGCGGGGTAGCCGCCATCCATTGGCGGGTCTCCCACCCCATCCAAAAGACCAGGATAAAGAGGAATAAGCCCCAATGAACCAGGTATGAGGACAGCGGGGTATGGGTGCCTTTCCAAATCGAGATTTCGCTGTAGGGCAAGCCGTACCAGTGTGCGAATGGCTGGTAGAGCAAGAAGGTCAGCCCTACCAATCCCACCACTGCCGCCCCTGCCTGTAGAATGCGCGCAAACACAGGCGGCACACGATCTGCCAGCCATTTTGAGGCAGAACCATACCGCATCATCGCATAGATCACAGCTACGACTCCCAAGGCCAAGTAGGTGGGCAGGTCCCAGGTATTTGTTGGGCGCAGCACCCCGATCGAGATCCCGGCAAAGACAAAACTCCAAACGATCTGCCAGCGACTAGCCCCCTTCCAGGCTTTCGAAAACACTACGGAAAAAGCCCAGGCCAGCGCCAGGAACACCAGAGCCAAGGCCATAAAGTGAGCATGCAGGTCGGCATAGATCGTGGTGAACCAGGGGAATTCGTTGATCGGCTCGGGCTCATTTAATGCCGGGATGACCCGGCTGGGCTGCCAGTAATACTCCGCTATACCAAACGGGAGGCCGATCCCTCTCAGCATCTGGCCAAAGCCCTGAAAAGTCCAGCTCAGCTTGGTGAAAAAACCAATCTCCCTGGTATACGCATCCTGAGCCGCCAGCCGCTGCATGCCTTCAACAATCAATTTAACCGTACCCAAATTGCCCAAAACCGCGGTGAGCAGAGCAGCCGAGATCCCGGCAACCCATGTGGGAACCTTCAGTCTGGAGTTTGGTGCCTCAGTTTGCGGCTGGTTTTGCTTCCAAACCTGGTACAGGTTCCAGGCTGCCGAATACGCCCCCGCGGCAATCATGGCAAGAATGGTTGGCAGGACAATATTGTATGCCACCGCCGGCACAATCCCCAGCATCTTCACCAGGGTGCCGACAAACACAAACCCGAAATAATAATAGTTGATGTAACCCCCGGCATACCAGGGATCATAAGCCGGGAAAGAAACCGTTTTTAAGATGGCATTGAAATAAGCAAAATCCATCGGTTTTTCGCCGCCCTTGAACGGATGCCAGAGGTCAGGGTTACCGTATCTCACCAGCAGCACCAGGAGGAAAGCCCCCAAGAAAACCAGTTCTGCGGCCAGATATTTGCGCCAATGGGTGCGCCATGTCTCCACCAGCCACTTACGCTGAACGACCGCCTGCCAAACTCCCAATGTCACCAGCAGCACATAGACCACCAGGATTGCCTGCCGGGTGTAGGGGATGCCCAGCGAACCCGCCAACCAGCTTAAATAGGCCAGCAGAAGCATCGCGGCTGTGCGGACCAGTGGAAATCCATGGTCCGGCAGGCCAGGCAGCGCCCGGCGCACCAACGGAAATACTGCCCACCCCAGCAAAGAAAGCGTAAGATACCATACGGCTACCGCCCCCAACCCCGAACGGTTGTACCAAGCACTGGTATCAAACAATTCAGACCAGGTGCCGGCCTGACGCTGCCGCTCTTGCGCTTCCTCAGAAAGCAGCAAGGATTTGAAGTTGCTGGCCTGTTTGGGTGTGAGCCGGATGACAGTCTCAAAATCCACCGCACTGAGAATCTCGGTCACCTTAGATTGGTCATAATCAGACTGTTTTTGAAAGACAAATACCTTCGGGTGATCGTATACCGTAAATGCTTCCTCGGCAAACTGGTCGTTGATCTTGAGCTGGCCAAGAGTTGGGTCCGATTGGAAGGTTTTGATTAGTTCAAACCCCAGGTTGCCCTCAAACATGCCGGGGTTCGCCACGTTGTAGCACCATTCAATCGTGCGCTCCTCGGGGCAGCCGAGCAGATTGCGGTAATAAACTACATCTAACGGATACCTCTCCGGGATGCGGGTAGTGCTGGCCCACTGCCGGCTGGAAGAGATGGTGATATATTCAGACACTTCTAACAGTTCCAAAAACCGGTCTAATTTTTGCGGGTTATCATCGGCATACAGGTCAAAATTAAGATCCCGCTGGTAGATCCCGGTATAACCGTCATATCCGCTTGTCCGCATCGGCAAACCATCATCCCAGGGGCCCTCCACGGCCAAAGCTGAACCTTTGAAAGTGGCCGATTCTCCCAAGGTCAGATTCTCAATCATCAGGAAATATATTTTTTCGGGGTCCAGTGCTAACGGCTTGTTCAAATTGAACACACCACCCTGGGTATTGATCCCATCATCCAGGCCAGTCACCACCGCCTCGGAAACCGCTGCGGGGGCAGAAAGATCCGGGTTTGCCCCAATCGACAGGTGGAACACCTGCTGCGGTGCCAACTCTTTTGGGACCGGCTGGAAAGTTAAATTCACGTCCAGCAAGGTGAGCGTCTCAACCGTGGTGAACTTGGTTTCAAATTGGCCAATTTCTGCATCGATCTGTTCTGGCACGTTAGAGATCGGCAGGGAAAGTTCTCCCGAAGGGCCACTGAGGTGGATAAACCCATCAGCAAGAACCAGGTCTGAAAGCTCCGGGGTCAGGTTTAACCTGACCACATACTCCCGGTTGCCGGGCAAAATCGGCGGGGTCTCCGGTGCAAAAGACAATTCCTGGAAGTCATCACCTGCCCCAAAAATGACATCCTGATCGGCCATCATTAACGGGATTTCCAAACCGCCGCTTTCAGAAATTGTGAGGATCACATGCTGTCTTTGCCCTTCAGAGACCACATTTTTAAAGGTGATCTGATTGACCACACCAGACTGTTTGGGCATAAAGCTGGTCACAAAAGGCTCGTTTTGGCTGACATACTGATCATACCTGAACGGCAGCGGTTGGTTGTAAGTGCCATCTTCAGTCTCGATCTTGACATTCAACGGACCCGGTACATTCTGGTAAATCCAGTCCGAAGCAGCCACCCGGGTGATCGGGCTGGAATAGATTTGTGTGAAGGCCATTGCCCAGATTGCCGTCAGCAGCAATGCGGAACCGCCCACCACCGCCGACCCCGCCTGGAGCCATTTTTTTGCCCGCTTAGATTTCCCGGCTGCCTCGCACAGCGCGATCACCGCCCAACCTGCAAAAACAGCCAGGGTAGGATAAATCGGAATCTGGTAGCGCATGGTCGGGTTAAAAGCCATCGACTGCCAGCCGAAATAGAGAGCTGTCCACACCCAAAGCACAAGATATTTTCGCCATTCACCTTTCAGCATCCGCCAGCCTGCGGCCAGGAAACCGCCCCAGGCCATCAACCCCATCGGGATACCCATTCCCCACAGGACGATATTCTGAAAGGAGAACCAAATTGGGCGGCGCGCCCATTGGATCGACGGCGGCCAGTCAAAATCTCCATTTGACTGGTTTCTGACTTCGATCAGATTATCCACCCAACGCTTATTTGGCATCAGTCCAAAAAATCCTGGACCACTGTATGCATACGGCTGGAAAATCCGGAATGAAAATACGCTGACCCCGGCAGCCAAGAGTAGGTTCCCGGTGGCCAACCAGGCTGCATCTTGCCGTATGGATTTGTCCATTTTCGAGAGACGGATTCCAACAGCCAGCGGCAGAACCAATGCCACCGGAACCGTATTGATTTTTGAAGCCACCGCCATGCCCAATGCAATCCCAAAAAGGATAAAAAGATGTGGCCGGAATGGTGGAGCATCCGGCTTGGATTCCTCGGTAGCCAGCCGGACGGCCAGATAGATCGCCAGCATTGTAAACAAAGTCAGGAAGGTATCGACTGCAAAAAAGTGGGAAAGCTGGATTTGCAATACAGTAAACGCGCTGAAAGCCGCGGCAACGATCCCAACCCGGCGGTCGAAGGCCCGCGCTGCTGTCAGGTAGACGAGCAAAACCACCAATAGATCCGCCACCGCCGAGAGTTGGCGACCAACGATCATGATCTCGCTGTAACCGGTCTGCCCGATCCATTCCGCCACGTAGCGCACCAGAAAAATTGGGAGAGTACCGTAGACAAAAAATGAGTATCCCACATTGTGCGGATTAAGGGTGGAGTTTGCCGTATCCCAGTATTCACTGAAGCTGCGCACCGTCGTCAGGGCGGTTTCTACATTGACCAAATGGCGTTCATCCGGATGCAGATATTGTTCGGACGCCCAATCAATCCCATTAAAGCGCAGGACAGCAGCCGCCATTAACACCAAAACCAACAGCAGGTCAACCACCCACTGGTAATTTTTAGGCGGTGCTGTAACAGGTTGCTGAGATCCAGTTTCCGTCATAAATCTAGTTCTCCCTCATTACGGGACGTAGTAGATGATAAAACTCTGGGAAGGGTAGCGGCCCTCATACACTGAAGACTTCCCCTCTGGATAGGTTGCCTCCAAAATATCCAGTCCAGCCGTATCATCGATCTTGACCAGGAACAACTTGGGACTCGGTACAAATAAAGTCTGATCCAAATCCTCAGGCCAGATGGCAAAATCCTTGTTCGGGAATCCGGCATTGATCGCCACCAGGCGGGTATCCACCCAATAGGGGTAAGCCAAGACCCAAGCCTGGTCTGAGGAACCCACCGTATCGGTAAATTGTTCAACTACTGCCCCAAGCTCAGACGTATTCCAAACTGACGGTCCGTACTGACCGGGAAAAGTATCGAAGGTCAGGGTGTAATTATGTCCCATCGCAATCAATACCAGGAACAAACCCAGCAGCAGGGCAACTCGGTTTCCGACTGGGCCGCTGATATTTTTCCTAACCGCACGCAAAACAGCTTCAATTCCCAGGGCAGCTAAAACAAACACGACCACCGCGGCTCCCGCGGCCCGGTTTGGGGCGGGATTCTCTGCCGGGTAAGCCAGCACCAAAGTTGATGGGAGCATTAACACCGGTAAGCCAATCAGTAAAAATCCATCCTCCCAACGCCGCTCTTTCAAATAACGGAACAAGACCAGGGCAGTTCCCAGCAAAAAGGCCGCCCCAGATACAATCTCCAAACTCGGAGTATGGGGGATCGTGTTCACCCAGATATTGCCGCTGTCCCAATTGAACATCAGCAGACCATTCCAGACATTCTTCAGGAAAACCCACACCAACGCCAAACCGGTGGGCATGGCATTCCCTACTTCGACATTTGTCAGCCGGGTAAGTGTACGGTATGTAAATATCTCAGGCATCTGTGTCCACACCCGCAGCAGGGGTAAAAATATAATCAGAGCGATAAACGCCACCAGCCCCAGTTTGATGATGGAATCTTGGAGCTTGACCTGTCGGCGGTTATGCAGCCAGTAAAGGAAGAAGACCAGCACAACCAGAATCGGGACCGCCCTAAACGGAGTGTAGCCATGCAGGCCAATCCCCAGGAAGAGCCCGCTTAAAATAATATACTTGCGCTGGCCAGTCCGTAAACCGCGCACCAGATAATACAGCGTTGGGGCGGCAAAAGCCGGGTACAGGATAAAGCGCAGCGCCACCCTGGCAAGGATATTAGGCCAATAAGAAATCCCACCCAAAACCATCGCCAGCAGCCCAACTCTGCGGTTGCCCAATTCCTTGCCTAACAAGTACAGGTAAGGGAGCATTACAATCCCCATGAAAATCGTTCCGATTTTCATGCTCAGGAAAGAAATCCCGGTATCAAACAGCTTAATTGTCAAGGCAATCAGGTAGAATTGAAATCCTTCCCGGCCGGTATTTCGAGGGAAGAAGATGCGGGTTTGGCCCTGGAGCACATCATAGACATCCCAGAGTTTTTCGGCCTGGTCGCTGAACATTTCCGGCACGACTTCGCCCACGTTGTGTGTCCGAAAGTAGATCACGACCAATAATGCGGCCACCAGCAGAACCGTATTCTTAGAGATCGAGAAACTCCAGCCCTTCTGCCTGAAAAACTCGACCACACGCCTAGAGAAGTCCCCGAAGTCCGGGCGCGGGAACCAGAACGACCACACTACCAGTCCAAGCCCGACCAACCAGAGGAAAACATTCAGATCGGTAAAAAGATTATTCGAAAAGGCATAAAACGCCACCAGCGAAACCAGCATCCCGGCGGTCAGCGGCCTCGGGGCGAATCTGAGGTCATCCTTCTGAATTTCAACCACATCGGGCACTGCCAGGGAGAGTTCCCCGCGCTGCACAGACCAAAACAGCACCAGCACCGCAACCAGGAACAACCCTCCACCCAAAACACCTTGCCGCAGCGGTGGATTCAGGGCAAACTGACCTACCAGAGCCAAAAACAATGCCCCCACAGTTCGCCAGGGAATTTTGGTAAACCAAGTTTGCGCGGTTGTAACAACAGGTTTCTGATAAAGTTGGGAACTGGCTGATTCTTCCCTGGAATACATTTGGGCACCCATCTCTTGATCAGGAATTTCAGGTGCAGGCCCGCGCCAGGGCATTAATTTCGCCAGCACATAATCAAGCACTGTCGGTTCGATATTGGGTTGTTGTGAGGATTGTTGTTCTGGTTTCGATTCAGACATTTGATTTAAGTCATTGTCCTAACTGGATTACAAACATCAAGTATAACTGCTGGCAGGCAATGTGTACATATTGACATCCGATCGTGATCTCCTCAAATTGGAAACCACAATTCACAGATCAAGCAGTTCGAAAGAGCTTTTTGATCGAATTATATCTAGCCATCCACCATTATAGTGAAAGTTTAATTTTTGCGTGCGATGAAAAAGGTATAGGTGCCATCCGGCTGGGGTTCAGTCCGGGCATATGGGCGGAGGAGCTTTTCCGTCAACCACAGGTTCCAGCGCGTTGGTGAAATGATCCAGCGGTTAAACAGCTTCATTGGCAGCAAGCTGGGAGCCCCAAGGTAATGCCCCCACTCCAGCACATGCAGAGAACGAGGGGAAAAATAATGCCAGTAGCGCTCCAGGGTAAACCCGGCTTGTTCAAGTCTTTCTTGCCAAACCTCAATAGAATCAGCGTGTTCGGTGCGGGAGATACGCATAAACCAATCCCGATATTTTTGCGCCATGCCATTCAGACCGAAACTCCCCAGCAGGGTTGGCACTGAAAGCTGCTGGTAATACCCCTGGTTTGGGCAGCAAAATACAAATGGTGCCCCGGGAGCCAGCACCCGGGCCGTTTCTGCCAGCACTGCGTCGATATGCGGGATATGTTCCAAAACAGAGTTACTCAAGGCACTCGCAAAGCTGCTGTCCGGGAATGGCATCTGCGACCCATCCGCCTGTACCAGGCCGTTATAAGATTGGGGATATTGCTGGGATGCCACTAAGGGTTCCCACCACGGGTCCAGACCAACATCAATCTTGAAATCAAAGGCAACACTGGCAAAATGCCCGTCTCCACTGCCCAAATCTAATACCGGATCGGGCAGGTCCAGCTCCTGGTAATAACTGGCCTCAACCGAACGCAGCAATGCCCGGAAATATGGCAGAGATTTTAACTGCGGCCAAAGAAAGTCCTGGTCGGTCTGGATGTCAGCCTGGGTAAGGGTTTCGTTGTCCTGGTCGAAAGAAAATCGCCCCAAAATCTGCCGCCCACTGAGGACCTCGGGCATCCATTCTGAACCATCCGCCCACATTTCATCGTAAGGGATCTGATCCAGTGCGACCCAAAGAGGATCGATTTCCCGGCTGGGTTTCGGGTCACCAGCCCACCGATCCACCAAATAGACATACACAATCCGGTCCCATTCAGGTTTAGCAGGGAAATAAAACGTCAGTTTAGCTGCCCGCTGTAAATCTATTTCCCGAATATCAACATCCAGTTCTTCTTTTACTTCGCGCACAGTTGCATGCAGCACAGTTTCGCCTGATTCAACGGTTCCCCCCACCCCGACGATCTTGCCCTCACCAAAACCGGTTTTCTTTCTCGCCAGTAATATTTCAACGGGAACACCCGAGCGAGCGTCCTTTTTAAGGAACAAACAGATCGTATTCAACAGCATCAGTCAATTCCCACCAGGCGATCAAAGATTTCTTCGTACTCCCGGGCAGTAGATTCAGGAGCAAACTGTTGGGTGATTTGAGGAACATCGCCGATATGTTCCTGCGGATTATCCAGCACCTCAATCAAGGACCGGGCGAGCGATTCATAATCCATCAGTTTGAACAGCTTTCCCATTCCGGTTTGCAGCACAGGTTGGCGTACGCCGGGCATATCGCTGGCAACTGCTGGGGTCCCGCAGGTCATCGCCTCCACCTGCACCATACCAAACGCTTCAGTGCTGTTGGTGCTGGGAAGCACTAAAACTTCACACAAATGGTAGAAAGCCGCCAGCTCATCATCTGGAATCAGACCCAAAAACTTCCAACGGTCTCCCAATTCCTCGATCAACGGGGCCAGCATGGCTGCATACGCTTCTTCTCCCATCACGTCCTGGTGCTGGCCGGCATACAGGACGCGGGCGTGCGGGTATTTTTCCATCACCAAGGGCAGTGCCCGTACCAAGTACTCGACCCCTTTTTCAGCCGCCAACCTGGCGACCATGCCGATCACCTTATCCTCGGGCTGGATTCCATATTTTTGTTTCACTTGCTCAATAAATTCTTCGTCAACTTGCTGCAATACCACCGGGGGAGACACCGCCTGGATTTTTTCCATATACCGGCTTAAAAACTGGCTGTGTTCTGCGTAATCTTGCGAGGTGGAAATGATCACATTCGCCATGGCTGCTGAAACGAAATTAGCAATATTGGAACCCAAATTTGCCAGCCAGTTGATCAAACCGCTTGGAAGCCTGAGATCGCACTGATACGTCAGCACCACCGGCCTGCCCAGCAAGCGAGCGAGCACCGAGATCGGAGCCGCATCCAACTGGGGCAAGTGGAGGTTGACAACCTCCGCCCGCCGGATTTCTTTCCAGGCCCGGAAGGGAATAGAGGGCATAATCACCCCCTTGCTCAGGCGCATCAACACCGGCATCCGCACCACCCGAACCCCGTCAACAATCTCTTCTCTTGGCAAGTTCTTATCGAACTGTGAGGTTAACACGGTCACAAGATGGCCGCGCGCCGCCAGCGCCCTAGCCAACCTCTCCGTGTAGATGGTCAAGCCAGAATAATGTGGGCGGTAGTAGGTCAAAGCAATTAAAACTCGCATAATAATCTCGAAATGATTAACGATTAATCTTGTCGGTTCTCAGTACCACGGTTAATGGCTAGGGAGTAAATTTCCTTCAAGGAAATCCCTTCCCGTGTCAGGCTGACAAACCCCAGAATAAAGACGATGAGCAAATATAAGCCATGAGTCACCAAGCCATGTGCCAGGCCATTAGCCGGGTCTGCCGAAAGCGCCACAAAGGCACTGACGACTGCCGCCTCGTAAACGCCCAAATTCCCCTGGGTGGAGGGGGCTGCCACGCCTAACGCCGTCACACCAACGACAAATCCCGCTTCAAGCAGGGTGGGATCAGGGTAAAAAGATGTCAGCACAATCGTATTCCAAGCAATCGAAAGCACCCAGGTGATTCCAATCCAGAAAAAAACTAGGAAAAATCGTTTGGGATCACGAAGCACAGCCAGCCCACGAAGAACAAGGTCAATCTTTTCCTGTCCCAGAGATTGCAGTCTAGGCCATCTTCCAGTGATCCAAGAAAATAAACGCTGCACCAGATCAGGTTTGAGCACCATCACATACAACACTGCAAACCCCAGCACCAACAACGCTGCTGCAAAGAGCGCCGCGGTAGTCGCCCACTCTGCGCCGACTACGAAAGGCAGAGTGCCCAACAACAAGCCCGCCATAAACCCCATCTCGAAGATCCGCTCCACCACCACAGTCGGAAACGCCTCCCAAAATGAGAGCGGAGTGCGGAGTCCCAACACCAATGCCCTGCCGACTTCACCCAGCCTGAACGGTAAAACAGCGTTCAAGAGGTAGCCGATGGTTTCCGCCGAAAAAGCCAGGGAGAGCGTCGCTTGACCCTGCAGCAGTATACGCCAGGCTACCGCCCGTGTTATGAACGCTAAGATTAAAATAACCGTCGCCAGCAAGATGCGGCTGATCTGTACTTTTTGGAATGCGGCAAAAGTGGCTGCCAAGTCAATCTGAGAAAACATAATCACCACGGCAATTCCGCTCACCAGGATCCCTGGCAGCATACGAGATAAGAACTTCGATTTTGTCTTGGGGGTTTGGTTAGAGTCAGTCATCTCCCAACTGAAGAACGGCCAGGAACGCTTCTTGTGGAATCTCAACACTCCCGATCATCTTCATGCGTTTCTTCCCTTTCTTTTGTTTTTCCAACAGCTTGCGCTTTCGGGACACATCACCGCCGTAACACTTTGCCAGCACATCTTTGCGCAGGGCTTTAACATTGGCGCGCGAGATCACCCGGTTGGCGGCTACCGCCTGAATGGGTACGACAAACAGCTGCCGCGGGATCAGGTCTTTTAGTTTGGTGATCAAAGCCTGGCCGCGGTGGTAAGCGTGATCCTTATGCACGATCGAAGCCAGGGCATCGACCGGCTCTCCGTTGACCAGGATTTCCAGCTTGGTAAGATTTTCCGCCCGGTATTCTTTGAATTGATAATCCAGTGAGGCATAACCGCGGGTGCGTGATTTAAGTACGTCAAAGAAATCTACGATCAATTCCGAGAGCGGAATTTCGTAATTAAGCTGCACCCGCCCTTGAGCAGGATATTCCTCGCTGACGTACACTCCGCGCCGTTTGGTGGTCATGTCCATCACCGCCCCGTAATACTCGGTGGGCGTGAAGACCTGAATATTCATCCACGGTTCGCGGATCTCTTCAATCGTGCTTTCATCCGGCAGGAAGGCGGGTGATTCGATTTTGAGACTGCTGCCATCCCGCAAAATAATCTCGTATTCCACCGAAGGGGCTGTGATGATAATGTCCAGGTCGTACTCGCGCTCCAGGCGTTCTTGGATAATCTCCATGTGGAACATGCCCAAAAACCCGCAGCGGAAACCGAAATTGAGCGCCTGGGAGGTTTCCGGCTCAAAGACTAGGGAGGCGTCGTTCAGCTGAAGCTTCTCCAGCGCTTCTTTCAGATCATTATAATCTTCACCCTCCACCGGATATATTCCGGCAAAGACCATCGATTTGGCCTCTTTATAACCAGGCAGGGGTTTGGGGTACTGCTTCGATTTCAGAGTTACCGTATCACCCACCCGGCTCTCTGATACGGTCTTCAGACCAGTAGCGATATACCCGACCTCTCCTGCCTTGAGGATCCCGGTCGGTTTGAGTTGGGGGGCAAACACGCCGATCTCGACCGGGCGGAAATCCACACCTGTGGCGATCATGTGCAGGTCGTTTGAACCCTTCAGTTTGCCATCCACCACCCGCACATAAGCTACCACGCCTTTAAAAGAATCATAATGAGAATCGAACACCAGCGCGCGCGGCACACCATCTGCATCGCCTTTCGGTGGCGGCACCTGCCGCACGACAGCCTCCAGCACGGCAACTGATTTCTTCCGCCACCAAATCAGGCTGGGCCGAGATCATATCGATCTTGTTGATTACCGGGATGATCTCCAGATCAGCTTCCAAGGCCAGATAAAGATTGGCAATCGTCTGAGCCTCCATCCCCTGGCTGGCATCCACCACCAATAATGCTCCTTCGCAGGCGTTCAGGGCGCGGCTGACTTCGTAGCCGAAATCTACGTGCCCAGGGGTGTCGATCAGGTTCAACTCGTAAGTCTGACCGTCTTCTGCTGTATAACTCATCCGCACAGCCGAGGCTTTGATGGTGACGCCCTTCTCACGCTCCAGATCCATCGTATCCAGCACCTGGTCCATCATCTCGCGGTCAGAGATGGTATGCGTCACCTGCAGCATACGGTCCGCCAGAGTGGACTTGCCGTGATCGATGTGAGCGATGATACAGAAATTACGTATATGGTCGAACATAGTCGCAGGAAGTATACCAGTATTTGTCAGGTAGTCGAGGAGTGGAATAGTCGAGCAGTCTGGTTAATAGTCAGTCAATCCAGAACTTTGATCAATCCCTCTATATCCGCTGAGTGTTTGGCTGGGTATTCCAGATAAGCCAAGAACTCAATGTTCCCCTTCGGTCCGGTAATCGGAGAGCGTGCCAGTCCCAGTACGCCAAGCCCTTCCCCCATGGCAAAATAGAGCACTTCTTCCACTACCTGGCGGTGGATTTCGGGATCCTTAATCACTCCTTTACCGCGGGTCACTTCCTTACGCCCGGCCTCAAATTGCGGTTTGATCAGCACCACCGCCTGACCGCCTTCCTCCCCAAACCAGTGCTTGAAGACCGGCAGCAAGATCTTGAGGGAGATGAACGAGGCGTCCACGGTGACCAGGGCAACCGATTCGGGCAGGCTCTCCACATGGCGGGCATTGGTTCCTTCCATCACCACCACGCGCTCGTCATTGCGCAGGTTCCAATGCAGAATGCCCTGCCCGACATCAATCGCATACACCTTGCGCGCCCCGTTCTGCAGCAGGCAGTCAGTAAACCCACCCGTCGAAGCGCCGATGTCGGCACACACCAAACCGCGCACATCTAATTGGAAAGCCTCAATCGCCCCTTCCAGCTTCTCCCCGCCGCGCGAGACATATTTCGGGCCAAGGTCAACCTCCAGCTGAATCTCCGGCGGGTAGCTGATCGAAGGTTTGGCGACCACCTGCCCATCGGCGCGCACTTGCCCCGCCATCACCAGCCGCTGGGCCAGCGAGCGGCTCTCTGCCAGACCGCGCTCCACCAGGAGGACATCCACGCGCACCTTTTTCATACTGAAATTGTATCAGGGTTCAATCTTCTTGAGCCAGATCATAAGATATTAATCACCGCAAAATAATGGGTAATGCTGCCCCCCAGCACAAACAAATGCCAAATGGTATGGTTGTATGGCAGCCTGCGCCACAGGTAGAAGATCACCCCGACGGTATAGCAGACTCCTCCAATCGCCAGCAGGATCAGGCTGGTCGGTTCCACTCGGCTGAGCAGCTGACGCACGGCCACCACCACCAGCCACCCCATCGCCAGGTACAACACCAGGGAGGCCTTCTCCAGCTTGTCGATGAATCCCAATTTGATCACCAGTCCTAAAATCGTCAGCCCCCAGATCACACCGAACAGGCTCCAGCCCCAGGGACCGCGCAGGTTATTGAGCAGGAAAGGAGTATATGTCCCGGCAATCAGCAGGAAGATGGCTGAATGGTCGAGTTTTTTCAGCACCTGCTTCCATTCAAGTATCGGAATGGAATGGTAAAGGGTCGAGGCCAGATATAAGAGGAACAAAGAGACCCCGTAGATTGCAAAACTGACAACATGCCAGGTACTGCCATCCTGGGACGCCCTTACCAGCAGAACCACCAGTCCCAACAGGCTGAGAACCGCGCCAGCCCCATGAGTCAGACTATTGGCAATCTCCTCCCGATTGGAATAATAATTTAAACGCTTCTTGTGCGAACCCTTCATCAAGTTGGTCTCCTTCAGAAATTTATGTTGCCAGGTCTTACACCCAGCATAAACCATATTCAAGCAAACTTCAACAGGCTGAGGTGGAGAGCACTATTGCATCAAATTTTGAGTCGCTTGACAAACATGGTGAAATATGGATCACCCCTAAACCAATGGATTGACAAAACGCATCACATATGGAGGAAGATCGCAAGCGAACGGCCCAATCTGAGAAAACTATTGGGGGCGCTACCCTTCCCTACCACTTTATGCTATTATTCCGGTATGCTGATTGCACTGATCAAAGCCATGCGTCCCAGACAGTGGGTGAAAAACATTTTAATCTTTGCCGCCCTTGTGTTTGACCGCAAGATCGGCTACCCATCTGCGCTGCTGTCCACCATCGCGGGGGCAATCCTATTCAGTCTGATTGCCAGCGCAATTTACCTGATCAATGATATCTCCGACGTTGAGGAAGACCGCAATCACCCCACCAAGAAAAACCGGCAAATCGCTTCTGGTAAGCTGCCAATCCCAACTGCCCGCTTCGCTGCATTATTGCTCCTGGTCGTCAGCTTGGCGCTGGCCTATTTGCTCTCACCAGGGTTCTCCCTGATCTGCCTGGTTTATATCTGTTCAAATCTTTCCTATTCGCTGTGGTTGAAACATATCCCCCTGATCGATGTGTTAGCCTTGGCGAGTTTTTACGTGATCCGTGTTGCGGCAGGAGTTACCATTATCAACGTCGATCGCTTTTCACCCTGGTTGTATATCGCAACCACTTTCTTGGCGCTTTTTTTGGGAATTGGCAAGCGCCGAGCCGAATTGGTCAACGGCCAAAAGGATGGCAACCAATCTCGTAAAGTGCTTACCAGCTACACACTCTCTTACCTCGATCAATTGATCATGATCGTGCTGACGATTACGATTGTCACCTATAGCCTGTACACTTTCTCTGCACCCAACCTGCCGGAAAACCATGTCACCATGCTGACGATTCCGTTCGTTATCTACGGTGTTTTTCGGTATCTCTACCTCATCCAGGTTGAAGGACATGGCGAAGTACCGGAAGAAATCTTACTGACAGACCGCCCTTCCCAGATCAACATAGTTCTATGGTCATTTTCGATCCTGCTAATTTTTTATATTTTTTAGTCTTATGCCAGCCATAAGTGCATCTGCTCCCGGAAAGATCATCCTGTTTGGTGAACACGCTGTGGTTTACGGCCAGCCAGCGATTGCAGTACCTGTCCACCAGGTGCAAGCCAGGGCGATTGTCAGAGCACAGCCTGGAGCACAAGGGATTAAAGTGCTGGCCCCAGATATCTCTCTCTCCAGCAGTTTGGCCAACCTACCCCTTGAAGATGCGGTCGCCCGGGCAATCCACCTGACCATGGAAGCATTGGGAATAAAAAATTCCCCTGCCTGCACTTTGATGATCAGCTCAACCATCCCTTTGGCTGCCGGGATGGGTTCCGGCGCGGCGGTGACGGTGGCGATTGTACGGGCGTTGTCCGGATTTTTGGGGCACCCACTGCCAGACCAGATAGTAAACCAGATCGCCTTTGAGGTTGAAAAACTGCACCACGGCACACCTTCCGGCATCGACAATACCGTTGTCACCTATGCCAAACCGGTCTATTTCGTCAAAGATCAAACCATGGAGTCCATCGAGATCAATACCCCCTTTACTCTGATCATCGGAGATACCGGGATTGCCACCCCGACCTCACAAACAGTGGGTGATGTACGTAAGTCGTATGAAGCCGAGCCAGCCCTATTCCAAAATTATTTCGAGACCTGCGGGACGATTGCCAAAAACGCTGCCTATTCGATCCAGCATTCCCGGATCACCTCTCTTGGCCCGCTGATGAATGATAACCACGATATCTTGGTCAAGATGGGTGTTTCCTGCCCGGAATTAGATCGCCTGGTAGATGCTGCTCGCGCCGCCGGTTCGTGGGGGGCCAAGCTTTCAGGCGGCGGGCGCGGCGGCAACATGATCGCACTGATCGATCCAGACCGTGCCAAGGTGGTGGAAACGGCTTTAAAGGATGCCGGAGCGGTCCGGACCATTAATACCACGGTCCGCTGATCAGTTTCTAATTAAACAGTATTTGCGATGGGATAAACAAAAGCCCCAAAAAGATAAACAAAACCCCGACAATCAAAACAGCACTGGCTGCCACCCAAACCCCAGAATCCGGCGGATCAACTTCCTGGTAATTCTCCAAAGTCTTCCGCAAACGGACTGTCTGACCTGCCCAATCGAGCCCTAACCATAAAAACGCCATAAAACCGAAGATTACAATCACAAAAAACAGCAAATCCGCAGTGGATCCTGTTTCAAACAAACCCAGCACTGTCAGCCATCCGCCATGCACCAAAAGCAAACCATTCACACGGATCATATCCACCAGGCTAGCAGCCATGGTAGTGCTGGACTGCACATAGAAAAATAAGTGTCCCGTTAGAATGGCATAAAATGCGGTTAAAGACGCAATCCCCGCAAGCACAGTGCCGACCAAGGTATTCGAAATCCGAGTGCGTTCCAACATGCGGCGGATAAACCGGGCGAGAACGAAACTCCCAAAATAAAGCATCAGCACAAGTGGTAGATAGCTGAAAATAATCACCAGAAATGAAACTTGACCTTGAAGCTGGTTGAAAGGTGAACTGACAAGCCCATCCACCAGGCCGATCAAAAAACCGATCAACCAGGCGGCGGCAATCCCGCTGATCAGCGAAAACACCTGAGTTATAAAGGGGACATTTTCGGTTTGTGCTAACATAGAAGCGATCTGACGGTTCGGCAAATTTTCGATTTCCTTATGATTCAGCCACAGCGACTCCTGGTAAAAAACTGCCGCTTGTTCCAGGTCTCCTTTTTCTTGTTTAGCCTTAGCAATTTCCAACAAAAGTTTCGCATTGGCCACCCTCAGCCGCTTCTCAGAAGTGAACAAATTAAACAAAGTAATTGGCGTGAAGATCAATCCAAAGGGTATCCCAAGCCAGCCCACGGTAAGGGTAATGATCACAGCTAGGACAAAATATCGGTTGGCATGGCGAGAGCAATATACCCCCTGAAACATGCGCCGAAAGGTTATCACGATCAGGCTGAATACAAACGGATAGCTGACCAGACGCAGGGAGTGATCCTGGTCACCGCATACCTGGCAAGAGATATGTTCGGCGTTGTACTCCTTTTCTTCTTCGCCGGCCATGGGAGTAAAAGCGGGAGCATGGGGTTTTGAAGCAATTTCTTTTGAGGAAAATTTCTGCCTAACACCAGGAAGGTGGTTGTTAATTTTTTCGGCTAAAAACGTATTGATTCTAAAAACAAGCGCCAACTCTTCCAATATTTTTCTAGCCGCCAGCATCACACCAGATCTGAGAGCAACTTTGGGATAGAGTTCATCCCATACAGCATAAATCTGCCGCTTACCGGGGTCTGCACCCGAGGGTAACGGTTTCTTTGCCATCAACTCGCTTAGGAATGGTGCTATCTGGTCAACGACTTCGTGTGCCAGACTGGTTTCATCCATAAAATGGGGGGGCCTCCATTCATACTGCAGCAGAAAACTCTTATAAGAGCATTTCTCTGGTCTTTCAATAATTTTACTCTATTGTTGTACTATAATTGGGCGGGACATGTCCTGATTTTAAGCAATTGACACGGATTTACTCCTGGATTAGACTACTCGAATATTAACAGAAGGAAAGCACCATGATCTATAACCGCGAGAAGTTGGAAGCATTAGAGGATCAGATCCTCGCCCCATATGGAATACGCAGCAGCCAAACTAAAGGTCGTCATTTTCCCGACCACGAGCCCAACTATCGGACTTCTTTCCAACGGGACCGAGACCGCATCTTGCATACCACAGCCTTCCGCAGGTTAGAATATAAAACGCAGGTTTTTATCAATTACGAAGGCGATTATTTCCGCACCCGTCTCACTCACACACTGGAGGTTGCCCAAATTGGCCGTACGCTTGCCCGCGCATTAGGCGCTAATGAAGATTTGGTAGAAACGATCTGCTTGGCTCACGATCTCGGACACCCCCCATTTGGACATTCTGGCGAAATGGCTCTCCACCGTTTGATGAAAGACTATGGTGGTTTTGACCATAATAAGCAATCTTTCAGGATTATAAACAAACTGGAAAAACGCTACGACGAGTTTCCCGGCCTGAACCTCACCTGGGAAGTTTTAGAAGGTGTGGTAAAACACGAGACTGAGTATGATATTTCGGACGCGCGCGAATACAACCCAGATCTTCGCGGGCACCTCGAAGCTCAGTTGGCCAATGTGGCGGACGAACTGGCCTACACCGCACACGACCTGGACGATGGGCTTCGATCTGGTATGATTTCTCCGGAAATGCTTTCTGGGATCGAGATTTGGGAAATTTTGCGTGAAGGAATTCAATGGAGAGAGGAGACCCTCTCCGATCTCAACCGGCACCGCTTAATCCGACATTTAATCGGCATTTTGGTTTCAGATGTAGTTGCCGCTACAGACGAAAAGATCAGAAACGCCAACGTAAAGTCGGTACTGGACATCCAAAAATTAGATTACAATGTCGCCGGACATTCTTCCGATATGCATCGCCGCAACCGAGAAATTAAAGATTTCCTGTATAATAAGCTTTATCGACATTACCGGGTTGTGCGTATGGCTGTTAAAGCAGAGAATACGATAACCGAACTATTTAATGCCTACCGCAGTGAACCAACTATGCTTGACGATACCTTTCAGGCTCTTATCGAGGAGCGCGGCCTGGAACGCACAATTTGCGACTATATCGCCGGGATGACCGATCGCTACGCAGTTGAGGAACACAAAAAATTATTTGACCCATTTACATTACCATAGAGATAGCCTTATGAATAACGAATATTTAATCACCAAAGAAGGACTAAAAAAATTAAAAGAAGAACTAGAAGATATGAAAACCCGCCAGAGGGATGAGCTCTCTAAGCGGCTGCGCTTTGCCATCCAGCAGGGCGATCTCAGCGAAAATGCCGATTACCACAAAGCCAAAGAAGACCAGGCATTTTTAGAAGGCAAGATCAGAGAATATGAAGAAACAGTTGCAGGGGCAAAGATTATCGATGGAAGCAACAACAACGGTGTCATCGATGTCGGCTCACATATCACCATCCAGGAAGGCAGCTATCCCGAGGAACGCTACCATATGGTGGGTGCCCGCGAGGCCAATCCTATGGAAGGCCGCATTTCTAACGAATCCCCGATCGGCAAAGCCCTGCTCGGCCGCAAGGCCGGTGATACCGTAACCGTTGAAACGCCTGGTGGTGCAATGGAACTAAAGATCCTCAGTGTGGAATAAACCGATTTTCATAATTTAACCAACAAGAGCGCAGTGATCTAAACTGCGCTCTTTTGATTTGCTTTTAACTACAAATAATTATTCCCACATAAAAGTCTACCGAAAAAAATTCCTAGTCCTTCGGCAGCCATCCGGTATACTTGCCAATAAAACGCATACCAATATGCCCAATGTCCGGTTTGACAAACATCATCGGGCAGCCGCCGCCGATAACTGAAATCCCATTGTCTTTACAAAACTGAACGGCTTCTTCGGAGACGCTGTTCCCAAACGAGCGGTGCATCCAAACATGGGTGACCCCTGCTTCGGCACATTCCCGGACCACTTTTTCGGTAAGATCCGGGCGGAGTACGATCATCGCGGCCTGCACCCCTCCAGGAATTTCCTTCACAGACGGGTAGCAGGGATCTCCCTTAAATTCATTAGTAGAAGGATTGACCGCAAATACCTGATAGCCATTATCTTTTAACTTTTTATAAATGTTGTTGGCAGCATCCTCCTTTGTACGTTGCACTCCCACCACTGCAATCCGTTCCTGAGCCAAAAAATCATCAACCAATTCCTGTAAATTACTCACTTGATCCTCCCAATTGTAAATTTATGAATAAAAATTTAGCCCTAGTATACTGCACAATTGAATCAAATCGGATTCAATTTGGATGATTAAGAGCGAACTTTACCAAGTCAGATAAATCCGGCCCCGATTCTTTGTATAATGGTAATACAAACGCTCACAATATTGATTTGATAACACAATCGTTTAACTCTCCTGGGAAAATGGAGGAAAAAATGGAGACTCAAATGCAAATCAATCCGGAAAGCCTTTCCTGGCTACTGGAACCCGATAACCCTGGGGTGCGGTATCTCGCCCTGCGGGATTTGGTAGAAACACCAGGTAATGACCCTGATCTTCTCGATGCAAAAGAGACTGCCCATCGTCAGGGACCGATTGCCGCCGTCCTGGACAACATGGAACCCGCTGGTTATTGGGTCAGACCTGGTCACGGCTACAACCCAAAATACCGCAGCACTGTCTGGTCTCTCATCCTTTTAGCCCAGTTAGGCGCATCGGCAGACCAAGATGAACGCATCGCCACCGCATGTGAATATCTGCTAGAGCATGGCCTCTCAGAGAACGGCCAGTTTACGACCAGCGGATCCCCCTCCGGAACTGTAGACTGCCTACAAGGTAATCTGTGCAACGCTTTGCTGGATCTTGGAATCGACGATCCGCGACTGGATCAAGCCTTCGAGTGGATGGCTCGCAGCCAAACTGGCGAGGGGATTGCGCCTTTGGAAGATAAAAACGCCCCCCTGAGATATTACGCCTATAAATGTGGTCCGGGATTCGCCTGTGGGGTGAACGCCTCCAAGCCCTGCGCCTGGGGAGCGGTCAAGGTCATGCTGGCATTCAGCAAGCTCCCTGAAGAAAAGCGCACACCGTTGATCGAACGAGCCATCAAGACCGGTATTGATTTTCTCTTCAGCGTCGATCCGGTCAGCGCCGACTATCCTACCAGGCTGGATTCCAAACCCAACCGAAGCTGGTGGAAGTTTGGCTTTCCAGTATTTTATGTGACGGATATTTTGCAAAATGTTGAAGCTCTGGTTCGCTTGGGATACGGCAAGGATCCCCGTCTAGCAAATGCGCTTAATCTGGTTAAAGAAAAGCAGGACGCAAACGGGCATTGGTCATTGGAATATGATTATCAGGGCAAAACCTGGCTGGATTTTGGGGAGAAAAAACAACCAAACAAATGGGTTACCTTGAGGGCTGTCTGGGTATTGAAAAACGCTTCTGGAAATGGGAAAACAGCCGCTCAATAGGAGGCAAGTTAAATGGATCACTATAAAACTAAAAATTACCTGGCACTGCTGGCTATTCGTCAGGCGGGAACAAAGCGTAATTCAATCATTGTGGGAGGGATATTCTATACATCCCTAATCGCTATGGTAGTTCTTGGGCTGCTCGATCAAATCAGTGGGAGATCGCTGTACCTTACTGCCCCATTGGTTGCTGTTTTTTTCGTCGGTTATCTCATTACAAGAATCAAATTGGAAATCAACCGCGCATCGATAGAATTGTTGAATAATATTATCGAAATTGAAGGAGCATAAAGACAGATATTCATTCCCAATGAAAAAAGCTCTCGGAAATTTTCGAGAGCTTTTATGTTCGTTGAAATTCGATTATTCCGAAGTCAAAGACCAGATCGCCAATTCAAGCGTCACTCGCTGGAAGAAGCTGTTTTCTGGCATATGGCCGGTGCCGTAGTCCATATCCATCACGCGCACAGCCATGCGTAACGTTTTGGTTTCTAATTCCACAGTGCCGCCGGGTACTGCCAAAACAGGTTCGCCTTTGGCTTCCAGCCGGGCATAGGTACCTTCATCATTCATCGCGTGCCCACTCATCAAAACTTTTGTCACTGTCTGGATATCATTCTTATCAAACAGCCAGACTTCAAAAGCTGAGACCCGCTTGGGTTCTCCCACTCCGATGGTATCGGCGATTCCAACACCGCATTCTCCCAGGAACTCACCGCTCAAGGAGTCAATGCTGAAGGAGTCATCGAAGAGATCATCACCAATCAGGTAGGTGGTCATCCACTGGGCAATCGGAGAGACCTCCCCCATAGCCTCATAATCCGTCTGCAATGCCTGGCGAGAAAATTCCTGCGCTCGGGCTGCTGCGGTTTTTCCACCTGTCTGGCTATTTCGCTGGCGAAGGAAATAGAACACACCAAAAGCAACCAGCAGCGTACCGGTTACTGCACATGCCACGATCAATAAAGACCTGGAGCCAGAACCACTCGGTTCTGTTTCCCCTTCCTCACCGCCGACGGGGAGGGTGGAAATTGCCGTCTCACCGCCTGTATCTGGAGAAGTCCCGGCACTAATTTTATACATCAGGACAAAATCTTGGATCGCTTGCCGGCTGGCTTCGTCCCCCGGGTTTGCAATCAGCTTTTCAAGAATATCCGGACCAGCATCACCCAGAGCGGCAATCCGCCGTTCTGCCAGGGCATTATCCTGGCGAAGGTTATACGAATCGATCACCATCCGCATATAATCTAACTGGAAGTTCTCGTGTAAATTCGATGGGGCGGCGTCCACATACTGAACTGGCCATATTCCCCAGGCAAAGATCAAACCAATAATCAACCCCACCACCAGAGCGGCACTACCCAGATAAAGCGGGTTGCTGGTCAGGGTAGACCAAAGATCCGAGAGCTGGAAACCACCACTTGGGGGTGTTTCTTCCTCTTCTTCTACAAAATCAAGCGGTCGATTGAATACTTCATCGTCTTCTTGATCATAGTCATAATCCATATTATCAAAATCCATCGTTTACTCCATTGGTGAGCTAGTACACCGGTATTTCAATTGCGGCCTCGTCCGGTGTTTTTTTAAGGTGGCGAACTACAGTGAGAGCCACCAAGATTAAAAACCTCAAACTAATTGTAGACTAGTGTAAGCATTTCTGCAACTAAAAGTACTACTTGAAAAAGTTGCAAGGTTTATACCGTTTTCACCCCGTTAAACGATCACTTTGATGAAAGATTAGCTTCTTCCTGCGGTTGGACTTCGTGCAAGGGGAAAGTTGTCTCGCAATCCAAACATTGAGCATGCTTTTTATTTGCGGCTACCAACAAACCCTGGCAGTGCGGACAAGGAGTGGGCAGCGGTCGTTTCCAGGAGGTAAATTCACACTCAGGATAGTTAGAACAACCATAAAAGGTACGCCCTTTACGTGTGCGTCGCTCGACAATCTCGCCACCATCCTCTGGGCAGGTAACCCCAATCTTCTCCAGGAAGGGTTCGGTATGCCGGCATTCCGGGAACCTGTCGCAGCTGATAAATTTTCCAAACCTTCCCCAGCGCAAGACCAGCTGCCCTTCCCCGCATGTGGGACATTCCCGTCCAATATACTCTGGGTCAGCTTTGACCTCGGGCATCTCAATCTTGGCTTTCTCTACCTGTTTGGAGAACGGTTCATAAAATTCTCGGATGACGTCCACCCAATCTTCTTTCTCATGAGCAATCCTATCCAGGTCTTGTTCCATCCTGGCGCTGAAGCCATAATCTACGATCTCCGGGAAATGGTCGATCAGCAAGTCATTGACCACCAGGCCGGTTTCCGTTGGAAACAACCTGCGGCCTTCGGTGTACACATATCCTCGATTTTGAAGCGTGCTCAAGGTCGGGGCATAGGTCGAAGGCCGGCCGATCCCATTTTCCTCCAAAGTTTTCACTAGAGTTGCCTCACTGTAGCGCGGCGGCGGAGTCGTGAAATGCTGTTCCGGTAGAACACGCACCAAATGCTGGGTTTGGCCTTCTTCCAGTTCTGTTGGTATTTTAGTAATGTCACCATTTTCGTCCTGGTCGTATTCTCCGCGGGTTTCTTGATAAACAATCAGATAACCGGGGAAGCGAATCGCCGAGCCGGTAGCGCGGAAAATATACTGGTGTGCATCACTCACGCCCAGAATATCCACTGCCAAAGTGTCGTATTCAGCCGCCTTCATTTGAGAAGCAACAAAACGCTGCCAGATCATGTTATACAGGCGGTACTGGTCGTTTGAAAGATGTTCTTTCATCAATTTAGGGGTGCGCTTGACAGAGGTCGGTCGGACGGCTTCATGGGCTTCCTGGGCGCTTTTGGCCTTGGTTGTGTACTTCGGCGGTTCTTCCGGCAGGAAATCACTGCCATGCCTTTTTTCGATATACTCACGCGCCTCAGCTTGAGCGTCTTCCGAAACATTGGTCGAATCGGTGCGCATATAGGTTATCAGGCCAACGGTTTCCTCATCGTCAATGCTGATTCCCTCATAGAGCTGCTGCGCCAGAGCCATTGTCCGCCGGGCGGTAAAACGCATTCGGCGGGAGGCTTCCTGCTGCATGGTAGAAGTAGTATACGGGGCCGGGGCGTTTCGTTTTCGCGTCCCACGCTTGATCGAATCTACCTTATAAACTGCCTTATCCAGGTCTGCGACGACCGGTTTGACCTCGTCTTCCGAACTGAGGATCGGGTTTTCACCATCGATCTTATTCAATTTGGCTGTAAATACGTTTTGGCTGACATCCGGTCGGAATTCAGCATCAATCGTCCAGTATTCTTCCGGTTCAAATTCATCAATCTCGCGCTCACGCTCAACCACCATGCGCAGTGCCACAGACTGCACACGTCCAGCAGAAAGACGGTTGCGAACTTTGCGCCATAGAATCGGGCTGAGAGAATACCCCACCAATCGGTCCAAAATTCGGCGTGCCTGCTGGGCATCCACCAGGTCCATATCAATCTCACGCGGGTGGGAAAACGCTTCCAAGATTGCGGGCTTGGTAATCTCTGGGAAAACCACCCGCTTGGCGCGGTCGGGCTCAATTTCGGCGGCTTCCATCAGATGCCAGGCGATCGCCTCCCCTTCCCGGTCGAGGTCAGTCGCCAGATAAACCTGTTCGGCCTGGCTGGCAAGTTTTTTCAATTCCTTTACTACCGGGCGTTTCTCATTCGGCACGCGGTACTTTGGCTGGAATTGGTTCTCCACATCCACAGAAAGCTGCGAACGCAGCAGATCGCGCACATGCCCGACCGATGCTTCTACGCGGTAATCCTTGCCAAGGTAGCGGCCAATTGTGCGAGCTTTAGCTGGAGATTCAACAATCACAAGATTGCCTTTACGCGGGGTGGTTTTCTTTATACGAACAGGTCGTTCAGGCGGTGTCAACCCTTCATGCGCTTCGGTACGCCCCATGCGGAACATGGTCGTGCCGCAAACCGGGCACTTTCCGCGCGTTCCTGGTGCACCCGAAGAAGTAAACTCCGCCACAGGATCCTGCATTTCTCTTTTTTCTTTACATTTAACACAATAAGCTTTCAAACGAAACCTCCAAATCAATGCACATCATTAAGCCTAACAATAACTATACTGGTTATAAATAATTTTTCTTACCTTTTTCATTTAACTGATTGACCACATCCCGCACTTTTTGGGCATAGGCTTTGTCACAGACCATCAAGACATCCTTGGTATCGACAATCACCATGTCAGCTATGCCTAACGTAACGATCAGACGATCCGATTCGCCATTGGCAAACACCAGAGAATTGGACGTATCTGCTGAGATATGATCGGTGCAGTTGATCACATTACCTTCGGCAGTTTTAGGCAGCACTTCATAGACCGCATTCCAACTGCCGACATCACTCCAGCCCAGACCACGCGCCGGGATCACGGCGACGTTCTGGGCACCTTCCATGATTCCGAAGTCTATGGAAACCTTATCCAGTTTAGACCAGACTTTGTTAATTACTTCCCGGTATTCCGGCCGACCCCAGGCAGCAGAAATTTTTTCCAACGCTTTATTGAGCTGCGGCATCTGGCGTTGAATCTCAGTCAATACCTTTTCCACTTGCCAGATAAACATACCAGAGTTCCAGGAATGGTCTTCAGCTTCAAGAAACTCGATCGCTTTACGAGCATCAGGTTTTTCCTTAAAACTCCCGGCTTTAAAGACAACGATATTCTCATATGTGCCTAAGTAGCTCCCCTGCTGGATATAGCCGAACCCGGTTGAAGGGAAGGTCGGCTGGATACCTAAGGTGACCAAATACCCTTCTTCTGCAACCTGGCCGGCAGCCCTCAGCACATGCAAAAAGCGTCCTTCCCGCTCGATGTAGTGATCGGCGGTGACGACAGCCATCACCGCTTGCGGGTCGCGCTTCTTCAACGCCACAGCTGCCAGGCCAATCGCCGCCGCAGTATCCCGGCCAGAGGGTTCGATGACGTAATTCTCAACCGGAATTTCGGGTAATTCTTTTTGAAATGCCTGCGCCTGAGATTCTGACGTAACGACCATCACCCGGTCTGCGGGAAAAAGACCCAACAGCCGATCCACGGCAACCTCAAACAGGGTGCGTTCACCATCCAGTTTGAGCATTTGTTTCGGTTTATCCTTGCGGGAAAGCGGCCACAAGCGAGTCCCTCCGCCCCCTGCCAATATTACGGCATAGTAATGATCGTTCATGCTTCATCCTTTTCATCTTCAATATTATAGGCAGCCTGAGCCTCGCGCACGACTACATAACGCATACCACCAACCTGACGCACCATTCCTTTCAGTTCCATCAGGGTCAGTGTGGCAGAAATCTGCTTAGTGTCCATATTGGTGTCCATCCCCAGGAGTAAATCCATGATTGTGACCAAATACCCTTCTTCTGCCACCTGGCCGGCAGCCCTCAGCACATGCAAAAAGCGTCCTTCCCGCTCGATGTAGTGAT
>JARROY010000012.1:0-14189 GCA_037383445.1 Anaerolineales bacterium
CCAGGCACCCGAAGAGATTTGGCGGAATGTTACAAGCTTTATGGCTTCCTCAAGCGTGATTTGGTCAGTCATGAGTTGTCCTGTGTTGTTGTTGCTGGGCGCATTGTTTTAGTAAGTTCTTCAATAACCCGATCAACTACTATGTTTATGCCGCTATATCTGTGGTCTTGTAGATTCTCGCGCAACCACTCATTCACCTGCTCCAACTGCCAATCAGCGGCCTGGGTAGCTAGGTAGCGTTCAGAGTCGCTTACTTCACCAGTGGCGGTGGATTTAGCGAGTGGTGCCAGCCAAGTCGAGTTGGACGTGAACCTCGAAAAGTGTTCGCCAAGCCACTTGCGTATCAATTCATCGTTAATCACTGGGTGCTGATTATTCATGGTGATAGTCTCGCCTTACCATAGCGCTTATTCATATAATAGTCCATGATCTCTGGCGACCAAGATCTGAGATGAGGCACCATCGCTTCACACATCGCCTGGATTTCCAGCTGTGCATCCCTTTTAGCACGTAGATCCAAGAAATGCAACGCTGACCGCAGATTAAAGCTAACAACAAAATTCTGCCGGAAGCCAAAGTTTAACTGGTCGCGAGCATGTTCTTCAGCATAGCCATCGGCAACCAACATGTTATATCTTTGAGCTGAACCACTATGCCACATTAATTGCTGCTTATAGGCAACATTACTGACTTCATACTTGGCACCTTTTCTATCCGTATAAAACCCAGGTGGGCGAGTATAGAAAATATCTAAGATGTCATCATATGGATCAATACAATCGGGACTTTCAAGTTTTTCAACCAATCTCTGAATGCGTTTTCCTGTGTATCGCATCGACTGACAGTCAAATGTCACACCAACCCGATGAGTGCGAGCCTGTTGCATAACAGAATGAGGAAATCCGATAACATTCAAAGTGATTTGTGGATGCTCTAGCACCCCGTAATGCCCAACATCATTACCAAGTAACGTATCAACTGCCCACTTTCCTGCTACGTCTTCCGGCGGTGGTTCCTTGTCGGCTATGGCGCCTTCACTGTAGTCTTGCTTGCCAGCTTGCCAGATGACCTGATTAGGACGTTCTGTTTTTTGCAAACATTCAATACGAAGTCTTGTGTCAAGTTTAAGCAGGTCTTGAGCGGAAACAGGTCTTGTCATCGCTTGCCACCAGTAATAAGTGCGAATACGAGCATCAGGATAACAATTACAAGTCCAAGTGCAAATGGAATCCAGAATGGAGCCAGCACCCATAACCAGGCCCAATTAATGACCCCTGTTAGCTTAAGGACAACAAATGCAACTCCTAGCAGTCCAGCAGGACCAGCACCAGTAGAAATTTGATCCATTAAAAAAGCTCCTTGCCTTCGTAACAGTCTACCGGCACCGGGGAAACATACCAAGGTGGAAGTGTTAAGCAATGATGAAGAATTTCTGGCGGCGCCCAGGTTTCAGTTTTAGTGGATCTTTTCAGTCGTGCCAATGCTTCATCAATTTTTGAAACCGCTTCACTCATCATGACATCATCAACTTCAAAGATACTTATAGGTTGAGGGCTATTGCGTTCAATTGCAACAAATACAAAAATAAATGGCTTACCAAATGCTAACTCAGCAGCTCTTGTATACCATGCAGCTTGGAAATCATATCCCAGGTCTAATGTTTTACGTATAAACTTTGCATATTCTATGGAGTCTGTCGTCTTTAGATCTAAGACGATACCCTGTTCACCTTCTCCAAGTCCTATGACCCGATCAAGGCGAGCTTTGCATGGGATATCATGTTCTGCATCATTCCAATAAATTGATACTTCATTATATTTACGATATGATTCTTCACCGCCATATTCCTTTGCATCAAACCACGATAATCTTTTCAGGGCTTTATCCATTCCAATAATCGTATCCCAATCCCCACTGCTTAACACTGTCTTACCCTTCTGTTCTGCTACCCATTCCTTCCCAGCTTTTGTTGTAAGTTTTACATCATCAGGTCGCATTACATATCGCTTGTCAAATTCTTCCTGGCCTTCCAAGGAAAGACAATGCAAAGCGCTGCCGATTTCCATGGCAGCCGTCGTCGTGAATTGTCGATTCTTAGCAGTTTGATAATGTGCAGGGCTTTTCAGGATATGTTTCAGGCTTGATTGGTTTTCACCAGTCTCTTTCCTGTAGTCCTGATCTGGCGTCAGGAATGATACAGCTGCTGACATGGACGCGGGACGTTTCTACAGTATATCCAGTAAGGTTTGGTATGGTGCTACGGTCACGTGCCAACAGCTGTCAATTTTACGGGCCTGGTACCATTCAACCGTCAGCCGGGAGACATATTGACAGTTGTCATCCACGTAGATGATCCCCTGCGCTGCATCCATGAAGGCACCATCGATATTATCGACATCACCACGACTTTCACCATGAAGTACCAGTTCAAGTGATATTGCATCTTGCATTATTGGCTTATCACCCCAGCCTTTACGAATTTTCTCCCTTAGATTTCGTTGATGGTTTTTGTAGACAGGTGGCATATAAGCATGACCCGTCTTGGTTAGACGTGGCCTTGCTTTTGAAAATAGCGGATATTTAATACTGAATGAGTGCATCAGCTTTTACCATCCATGATTGAAGTAAATGCTTTTGCAAATCTTCCATCATTAATGCTGTACTCCGGTTCAACTGTCTCCCCTGACCACTGATCGCTCATCTCATCCCCTTGATCATCTCGCCATGCAACTTTAAGTAATACCAAATAGCCAATCAGGTCATTAACTACATCTTCATCACTACCGACAAGTCCAGCACCCCTTGATATCCGAGATAATTTATCATCAATCCTTACCAGTAATTGTTCTACTGCATCAGATCGAGAGAATACCCTGATTGGATCTAATGCAGAATTGCCATACTTTGCATTTTTGCTGATTAGCAGTTCTTTAATGCCGTCGCAGACCTGAGAGATGGCGATCATGATTTCTGATTGACTTGACATTAGAACCTCTGGATACAACGTGCGTCTTTAACCGTGACGCGGCGGCTGCCAACTGTTAATTCAACTTGGCAATGGTCCTGGGCGCTATCGATAACATAACCAACAGAAAACCCACAACCCATATAAACCCTGACTTTTGTACCACGGGTGAACAGTGGTAATGGGAATGGTTTGCCTTGTAGATTCAATGAAACACTAGCCATAAGTATCTTTAGGGGTAAAGTGAACAAAATCTGGCAATCGGGCGAGCTGGTCTCTTCCCATGTCAATCAATAAATGAGTGGGAATCCTTGATCCTGTTGCAGCAGCCCATGAGATCACACCACCTAAATTATCTGGTGTCAGAACCCAGATTTCCTTTTCTGGATTATACCTTAAATAGTTTTCTGCAACCATTTCACCCAGGGCAAGATCCACAACTTTCTCGACCCTTGTACCTTCACACCAGTCTTCATCATATGGATCCCAACCGCCAACTCTGATGTCAGATTGACAGCAGAGGCCAGTCAGCGCATGTAAAACTTCTACCCGTGTAACAGCACCACGATGTAAAAGGATCGCGATGATATATGGCCTGACGATTGGTACAGTTAGCAATGGAAGTGAATCTCCCAAGGCACCAACCGAACCAGCTGGCATATCACGGATGTCAACAGGATCAATATTCATAACGAAGGCCCGACAGGATCGGGCCAATAATGGAACTAATTAAAACGGAAGTGCTGCTTCTTCTCGTTTTACCGGAGCACCTTCTTCTTGCCTGCGATCCATGAAGATCACACGGGCATATTTAAGGTCAATGTAAGTTTTGCCGTTGTATTCTCGTTGTACCAGCTGCCCGTGAGCAGTGACGCGAGAACCACGCTCTAACCGTTCAGCAATGATCGGAGCAGCTTTACCACGTACTTCAACGCGATAGAACTGTGGTGGACGATCTTCGCCGGGTTTTGCGTAGACGTATTCAAGATCTGCAACGCTAAACACAGCGATCTGGTCGCCGTTTTCAAACGTCTTAAGCGTCACGGCAGGTTGATCCGCTTTGCCAGTTACAGTGCCAGAAATGGAGCCACTTGCCATGTTAATACCTTATGGGCTTACGCACCCAATATATCGGCAGAAGTCGTGCGTCGTAGCTTTTTGATGGCACGTGATTTTGCCATCTTGAATTGCGCATCTGTCATTCCAGCTTCCTGGGCAACTTCCGCGCCGGACCTGCCATCAATATAAATACAACGCAACGCTTCCTTCTGGAATTCCGTCAAACCTGCTGCAACCATCGCGTCCTCTACTGCTAACGAAAACTTGGATGGATCTGCTTTGGTTTGTGGTGGGGCAGGGATCACATCAATCAGTGACAGCGAGCTATCGTGAATTGGCCGATAGATGGAAAATGCATTCTGGGCAGATCTTACCAGTGCAGCATTGAATTCTGGATCAGCACTCCAATTCTTGGTGCCATCAAAAATCCGCTGATGTTTGTCATATTGATAAGCCCTACGCATATCAGCTTCTGACATATGAAATGACGTGCTCTGCTTTAATGCATAACGGCCAATGCGTGAACGCAACCAGTGGAAGGCATAGGTTGAAAAGCAGAAATTCATATCCGGGTCATACTTTTCAGCTGCTCTGATCAAAGCCAATACCCCTTGCTGTAAGTAATCATTGGTGATGTCATCGCCATAGTTAAAACATACTTTATTCAACATGTAGCTTTCAACAAAATTAATCACTAATTTCAAGTTATGAACAACAAGCTTATTGACCAAGCGACGGTATTCTGGCGTATCGTCACCGGCTGCTTTCTTCTGCCGAGCGATTTCAAGCATCTCTTCATGCGATAAGCACTTATACTTACCGGCTTGATTCATCCATGCGGTGACTGTGTTCGTCGTCATCGTGTAACTGCAGCTGTTACACCACAATACAACTCTTAACAAGGTAACAGTAGATACCTTAAGATTTTATCCATATTGTAAGGATTTGCTTCAATCTAGCTTCGTGTCATCGCCTAGGTCGATGACGATCCCATCAAAAAACCTGGCCAGATTTTCAGCCGACCAGGCAAGGGGGGATTGAACGTCAGGATTTACCAGTCCGCTGCTGTTGTTTTTTTGGGCTGGTACTGTTTATTCAAGTTTTCAATCTGTAACTTTGTCTTTTTGGACAAAGTATCAACGCCAACATCAAATTTACCTTGAACTCTCTCGACAAGAGCATCAATAGCAAATGTAGTCAAACCAAGTTCTAAGGCCTGATTTCTGAAATCTGTTTCCGTAACTTCTTCAGTCGCATTTAATTTGTGACTGAGATCAGGCGCTTTGCTATCTTTATTTGGTACTACAACTTTCTTCTCATCTTGAGCTTCTGAATAGCCAGACTCTAGCGGCATCTTTGCCCATAGTTCATGGGCAAGACCAAAGATCACAGCAGCTGCCATGCAGGAGCCACGTCTCTTCGTATCAGTAACGTCTCGTGCGGTAATCCTATCAAATGGGATTGCATTGTTGCGATTATCCATCACAGCCTGCTCTTGTGCAGGTGTAACAGTACCATCAACATGGACGTACCTGATCATCAACGTAGCGCCAATAGGAGCAGGCCATAACGAGCTTTCTGGATGGCCATGCTCATTCAGTCGCATGACGGTTTCTGGCATCCAGCCAGGGGCATACTCATGAAGTAAATTCATGGTCCGTGCCCAGTTGATGTAATCAGCAGAGTACCGACCAGTGCCGATGCTCTCGACAAGCTCTTTAGGAGCCTTGCCAGCCAGATTAGGAATTTCAGCCATAGCCTAGAAAATGCTTCATACAGAATAGCGCCGTTTCAGAGATAGCGCATTGTTTCCCGAATAGTTTCCTTGGCGGATCGCATGATCTCACCAGGGTCCTGATCTGCTCGGCCTTGAACCTCCTGTTGGTACATGTCCTGCCAAACCTCAAGCGCACCAGACCCAAAACCCAAGCTTACGGCCAACTCAATGGCCACCTCGCGAGTGATGTGCTTCACGGCAAGGCTTTCCACGATTGAACGCCCAAATGGTCCGTAGGCGTCCCGTGTGGCTTGGTTTTCTTGGTTGCTTGGCTGCGGCATGAGCCCAGCATAACACGGCTGTTTTGGTTTTGGGGATCAAATCCCCCTTCTCTTCCGCGCCCGCTTCTTGGATTAATGGCTGTTGAATGTTTTTTCTGACTGAAAGGAAGAAAAAACCAAGATATAGATGTCGGCGCTCGGTTCCGGCGCCAAAAAGCTGCAAAACGCACTTTATGAGCTGCCATTAAGCTGCAAAACGCACTTTATGAACCGCCATTAAGCTGCAAAACGCACTTTATGAAGCCTGCAGGCCCCCGATTTGCCGCCCAAAATCCATCAAAATCTTTATGGTTGCTTAATGTTTGCTGATGGCCTAAAGTCAGCAAGTCAACACAACCGACGAAAACCGGATCAAATCTTAAAATTTCAGTTCCTGGCTGGCGATCCACCGATATGGCCGTTATCTTGGCTTGAGCCAAAAGGGTTTTATGCGTGTCGGCAGAATTACGATCAGACCAGCGGAGGACTGGTACGGATCTGCCGATTCAAATACCTGGAGTGAAGAAGATTGGGGATGTTTTCAACTTTTACCCCTAAAACCATGCTGTAGGGTTATGTTTGGCGAGCTACTTCATCAACTGATAGCAGTAACTGGTTCGTCTGTTGAGCTAAATCCTACAGAATTAGATACTAATTGTTCAATTCATCGTTCAACTCGATCTCGATGTTTTAAACGATTACGTGATTTAGGACTCATTTCAGGCACTAATACAGAAATTATAATCAATGACCCAAGGCTAATCGCTAAGCAGTATTCAGATGATTCTGATAATAGACTACATAACGAAAGCTTCCATAAACAGTACACCAATCGTAACAATGATAAACCTGAAGAGAAGGAACAGCGAGCCAAGCCACAGGTTTCGCATAAGACAAGCGGCCAAAACCCAGATCAATATAAACAAAATCGTAAAATTGCCAATGACTCTTGGAACCTTTACAGACCAAAGGGATACGAGAAGAGCATACTAATGAATAAATTACAATATAAAGCAATCGTAACACACATGAATGAACTAGATATAGAGATTGGTCATTCAGCTGAGGATAGCACTAAAGCATTTAAACAATTCTTCTCACATATTAGATCAGGTCTTGAAGGCAATAGTTTTTATATGACAGATATTATCAAAAAGACGCTATCAGCAGTAGTTGGCTATGGCGACCCAGACGAGAAGAAACGTCGTGCCGTCTTCAGGCTTTACACTTCAGGGCTAGAAAGAGGGCCGAGTATTGCAGAAACAGAGGAAGATCGAGACGAAAGATATAGAATTCCTAAATACCTGAAGCCTTTTATTGATGAATATTTTGAATTAAACAAAATGATGGATGCAGCCGCGAATGGACGGAGGGATCGATTAAGCAAAGAACAGTGCGATAGAATTACCGAGTTGTATCATTACCTAGGGGCTGAAATTAATTTAGGGCATATTGAATCGACGCCATTAAACAAATTCAATGAAGTATACGTTTATGTTGACGATTGCTGTCCTCCTGATGACAGCCGGAGGAATTAAAAATGAAAAACCTCCCTCCTTTTATAAATACAATTATTGAACTTGGCCTTGGTAGCATCAATCCAGAAACCGGTCGCCTTTCAATTGATGATTATTCGGTTACGAAAGTAGCAGGAATCGCCAGGATTGTTGAGAAACTTCAGCCGACCAGTGTTCTACAAAGGGAAGATACAACTGCACAAGAGGCAATTGTACTTAGTACAGTTCTGTCATCAACAGAACGCTGCGCCAAGGAGCTTTGGTCTCAACTGCGTGTTGCGTTCGGCATGGGCCATGGCCAGAAAGTACCAGGAAGCTTATGGACTGAAAAGAATTTTAAGGCTATTGCAAAAGAAATTGATATGATCTTTCTTGGCCAGCGGACAATTAAACTGCTAACCCAAGAATCTTTAATTACTTCATATCAAAGTTTACATGGCAATTCCCGTAGTATAACAATTTACGACTTTGCGCAAATTGTATCAGAACTTGCGCAACCAGATACTATTGATACCTATGGTGATGGTAAATCAGAATGGGATACAGCTTTAGATATTTTAAAGCAAGTGAGAGTTAAAGCACTTTTAGTCGAAACCATACATGAAACCAAGCAAAGTATAAAGGCTGACACAAACATTGAAGCATTACTGAAGAATTTACAATCCAGGTCATCTGAATGTATCGGGATGCTGCGTGGCAGCGTTGGAAGTTCGGCAAAAGCCAAGACCTTAATTGAAAGTGTAATCGGCAGTCCAGTAGACAATGAATACAATTTCGTTGATCGGATCATGCTTGCCGAAAAGCGAACTAGGCCGGTCTCTACTGGGATCCCAGCACTTGACATAGACCTTCAGGGCGGTGTCTCTAGGCCATCCAGGCATCGACTTACGGGCGGACGTGTATTGACGCTTGCGGCTAGGACTGGTATTGGTAAAACGTCGCTAGGGGTGCATATAGCAACATCTCTGAGTCATGGTGGTATCGCGACTGGATTCTTATCAACAGAGCTATCGGAAGACGCTATCATGGCAAAGATTATTTCTTCAATGAGCAGAAAACTGTATCCTAAGCATCGCTGGAATGGTGCCACTAATGGGCTCGGCTATATAGGATCTAACGAGATTGATAATGTTAGCTATGACCATAGAGAACGTATTGCAAATTGTATTAGTGGAATAACAATTGAAATGGGCAACAGGGATATGTTTTTAACAGTTGAAGCACCATGGGCAGCCTGTATTGAAAGCTGCATGGATTCAATGCGGGCAATGAAAGCATTAAACCCTGATCTGCGAGCTGTTGTTGTAGATCACTTCCATTCGATATCAAGACATGCTAATGCGCCAAGGGATAATACAATGATGCTTGAAGAAAGGGCATATAAGCTGACAACATTAGCGAAAGAACTTGATATTGATATCTTTCTTCTTGCTCAATGCAACCAAGTAGGCATTAAGAGAAAAAAAGATCTTGGTGAAGGTCAAAAGCAATCACCAGAGCTGGATGTTATTCGTGGCACTGACGCCCTTTCCCATGTTTCACATGCTGTTTGGATTGTCCAAAGGCAAAAAAATGATGAGGGCATGAATACTGGCCTTCTGGAGATTTGGCACACTAAGCACAGAAATGGCCAGCAATTATGGGAAGGCGTCGCACCAAACGAGCAAATGGTTAATGTTGTCGGATCTGTTGAAAAATCAATTATCAATTTCGACCTCAATACGTGTTCACTCATTCATGATGACACGTCAGAACAACTCAAACCCCAGGAGAAGTGGAAGCTATGAAATCAGCAATATACTCCGGTATAGGCCACTCTGGTAAATTTACTCTTTCAGTAATTGCATTCATTTATAACCTTATCGCGGAGTCTATTGTTGGGCTGGGCAGGATTACTTATAATGCACACCAAGCAGCTATCATATCAATACTAAGAGTAATAGATAACAAAAAAACAGATCAATTTGAACAAGCCTCTAAACAAAGTGACATGCTTCTTGAATTTGACTTGCTACAAAAAGTTATCCAAATCAAAGAGGCATATTTAAAAGATAGGGTATGGCATGATGGCTATGGTTTTGTTCTTAATGTTGTAGCAACTCGCCTCATTAATGAATGTGACTGGTCCAAGGAGCAGGTAACAAGCTATATCCAACGGACTATAGGAGTTATTGAAGAGTTAGAAGTTGAAGGTGTTGACGAAGATGATCAACCTGATGCACTACTCCCTTGAAGCCATTCTAGTAAACCTTCTTTACGGATAAATAGGCCTACTGTTGGACCAAACTCAAATATTGGCCTCACATAATAAACAAGGTCGCCTTTTTCACCATAGATGTGTTGAGTTGGTGGGATTGCAGCACCTGTTGATACAACATCACTACCATTCCACATATAACCAGGCAACCATTCCAGGATACGTTGAGACATTAAACATTATCTCCTAGATCCCACATCCAACCATCATTTTTACTATTGATGGCCCAACGCTTTTCAAACAAATCTTTTTTATATCGAACTGACTTGCCATCTGTTGGCCCAGTCGCGACATATTTGCCTTTGACGAGATCAAGCCTGCCGAATGGATCATGTACAATCAAATCGTCTTCGGTGTAGCCAATTACTGTAACATAATGACCGCCACCGGACGGATTTGTAATTGGTCCCTTATGTAAAATTCCACACGGCACTGGCATGTTAATATCAATTAGCTCAAGGATGTTTTCAAGGTCAGCATCAACCATAAACTGATGTTCAAGTCCTAAGTCGTCCAATGCTTTCATATGGGCTGCTTGGGACACAGTATCTCCATGCTTTAATACAAGATTTAGATAGTCATCATCATCTGTAATCAGGTTTGGATCAATGTGTTTAACGACCATTGCAATCGCAGACGACTGACATGATCGTTCACCATGGCCTGTTTTACTATCTCGTTGGTAGAAGTATGGGCAATCAATGATATGGTAATTTTCTTTTGGCGGCGACTTACGATAACGCTTTGCAAATTCTTTGATAATGTCCTTATCAATTTTACTTTCTAGCCATTTCCATGCATCAGATTGATGTGGTGCATTATCGTACCAGTATGCTGCATCTGCCAGTTTGATTTCGTTGTTCATGGGTTTAATGCCTAAGTTGATTGGTACACAGTTTTTGCTCATAATATCAATTAATTTTTCTGCATAGGCTGGATCAGTTGCAAAACCTTCATGCACCAATTGCCATGCAGCTGCATTTCGATCTTTTGCATTATTGACTCCTCGGTATGTATTATTCCCATTCTTGTAATCCTTATACCAATGATCCACCAGATATCTTATCGCCTCTTCAATATCGTAAAATTTAAGGAAACTTCCAAGTACTTGCTTAGGTTTTCCATTTATGTATTCAGTAGTTATCACCTGAGTATTACCACCTTTCAAGCCAAATGGATTATTGCCAACAATTGATTTACCCCAGCCAGATTCTAGTGCCCATTGCGCAGCAACCAGCATAGGATATTTTGCGCCATATTTTTGCGCTAGTGTTGCGATGTGATGCCAATTGTACTGCATGGCGTGTTCTATTACGCCGATAGTTTACCGTTTATTTTTTGCTGTCCAGTGGTGGTATGAAGTGTCTATTTCCACATTCATCTTTTGGTATTGTCGGATCTTCAATTTCTTCTATTGTCGCAATCCACCCAGCTGGCTTACCAGTTGCTGGATTGATTGCTGCTCTACATTTTGCCATTACCCAGATTTCTTGGCTTTTCGCAAAAGACCAATACCTGAATCGATAAATCCAATCACTACTATTCTCAACTGCATCACGCCATCCCTTTACAACGCTTTCTCTATCATCCTGATGGATTGCATTACTCCAGTTGAACCCTTTTACCCTGTCAAGCTGTAATCCAACAAGGTTACAATAAGCAAGATTTGCCCACACCAATGAACCGCTTTCATCTGTAACAATAACAGGGATATGTGATGCTTCCTCTAATACGTCAACTCTATTTCGTGTCAGGATTGCTAAGGCTGATGCATTTTTAATTGCACCAAGCATACTAGGTTTACCGTCAGGATATAGATCATCATGTATTTTGTCAATCAGCTCAATCTTTTCATGTAATGTCAATATATCGTTAACACATTTCGCTGATTTGCGTAGATATTTTGAAGCCCATCCAGCATTACCAAACCAGCCTACGATTCCAATTACGGCGGTTACGATAACGGCGAATAACTGTTCTGACACTCACATCACATCATCGCCCAGCTCTAGTCTTCCTACTTTGTGATCAAGCGGAGATCATGAAGTTTAAAGATATCATTCAATTCTTCATCTTTCCATTCCATTTCTGTTACAGCTTCCATGTATAATCTAAGATTATGCTCAAGCTCTTCCGGTGGTAAGTCCGTTATATCAGTAACATGAGCATCCAAGAACGCCATCGCTAATGCACCATATTTAACGACTTTCCATTTTATAACACGCATTGCAATTGGTTTTACGATAGCTTCAATTACGCCAATCAGTAGAAATGCAATCGTTAAATCAAGCAAAAAACTCATGACGGCAAGTTATCGTTCTTAGTATTCTTCCGACGACTGCTTACCGTTGTTGGCTTTCTTCTTTGGGTTGGTTTTCGCGTTGGTTGCTTTTTGGAATCTTGCGTGGGGTTATCGGTAATAAATGCCCAAAGAGTTGTTGCAGCTCCACCAGCAACTGTAAAAGCTTGCGTCCACTGGTCTGAACATATCCTCTTTTGTCTGACTTCACAATTGATTACATTAGCACTGGCCATCGACATCATATAGATATAAACAATAAATATTAACTTGAGGATCGTGGCTGCTTGAAAATTTATCATTTTATCGTTTTGATTTGCGGCTACCTTTGCCAGGAGCCAATTTTGCATTCTTGCCGTGCCCATTGCGAGCGCGGTTCTTACTGGGATTTTCAAGCTTGAAGCCGCCGCCCTCTTGATGGGAGACATCCTTGCCGCCTTTGCCCATAATCCCCCTTGCTCGGCGTTCTCGGGCAAGCTCTGCGCGGTATTTTTTCTTCTCCGGTCGCGCATTACGCTTTTTGTCGTATGCTAGTTTTTTCCGATAGCTTTCAGGATTCTGCTTATAGAAATCTGCTGTTTTTCTTTTGGCTGCCATTATTTCTTGCCTCCCTTCTTGGCACCTTTTTTCTTGTAACCACTTTTGCCAATTGCTTTTGCTGTAGCGAGAGGCATTGGCATCACATTATTGCGTCTATATTATGATTCCCAATTAAGATCCTTTACAAGTCAGATCCATCAAGATTTTTTTGACCAGGCGCATAACCATATTGACCCAAGCTACCATCACTGACGGGATCAGTGATTTTGCGATATTGAATCCTTGGGAAGCTAGCAATGATATCAGAATCTAAATTAGTGCCATCATCTAGAATCCTCGGGCCTTTATGTTCAGTGAATTCAATCATTCTTGTGATCCTTTACAATCTTAAGAATATCAGCCTTTAATGCATGGTCTGGAAGCTCAATACCAGCACCTTCGCAGTATTCAAGTAGGTCGTGTTTCGTCAATGAGTCAAAATCAATATCCCATGCTTCATTTTCAGGTGTCTTCGGATCATCAGGCTTATATTTGCCATCATCTTCGCGTGCCCTCACCATTGGATATTCCACTGGCTCGACAACCTTTTCGGGCATTGGCTTACTAGCTTCAACCTTCCGTCTAGGAGACCTTGGCTTTACTTCTACCTCAGTTCTTGACCAGCCAGCTTTAGATAGTTCGCGTGCGCGATCAGTATGATACACCTTCTCCTTATACTTTCCGCAAGGTGAATGATATAGAACAGGTCTATCGGGAAGAAGTGCCATGATATAAAAACGGGGGCTTATCGCCCCCTAGTTTTCCAACAATAGCTAGACAGTAACTAATCAGCCACCGACATTATCGACGGCATCAAGGTAGCAGCCAACGATAGTAGCAGTACCACCAAGGGTATAAGATACGTTGTTGTCAGCGTCGCAAAGTGTTCCACGAACGTGGGCCAGACCAACACCATTAGCATCAAGATCAGCAGCGTTGAAAGTCACCACCTGACCGCCAAGGGTCACATCAATCTTGTTGGTACCGCCATCATCGATTGAACCAGCGCCGATCACAACGACGCGAATAGTACGATAGCTGGTCAGGGTAATTGCAGCAGCAGCCGGGGTATCGGTTACTGCCATTTCTTCGTCGAGATCAAACTTCTCGCGTGGAAATACTCCCGAAGAACGCGCAGCCATAATTTTTCTCCAGTATTGAATCCCCTCGTAGAGTTAATAGGGCGATTCTGTACAGAATAGTTTACCGATTATTGCAACACTCCATTAAGGGTGATGGTCCAGCCCCTTGGGATTCCTGTGATAGGATGAGTTTCACCACCTAGCCAAACACTAGCCACAGTTCCCTAGAAACCATGACCCAAGAAGAATACCCGATTCCATCGGACGACGAGTTGCGAGCCTTCGCCGTTGACTGGTGGCAGCATTTCGGTTTTGTCGCGGATTCACGCCACGAAAAGGCAACGTACGTCAACGATGTGATCCATGTAGATCATTTCGCTTCATTTGCCCGTGA